>JAEYVD010000310.1 GCA_023432075.1 Pseudomonadota bacterium
ATGCCGTGCTTGCCTGACCAACTTCGCTAGGAGCTTTCTGATGTGCCTTGAACACATGTCGCGTCGCGACTGGTTGAAACTCTCGGCCCTGCTGACCGCCGGCGGGGCCGCATCCTTGCTGTCGGCCTTCAATGCACGGGCGCAGTCCGAGCCCGACGCGCCCGTGCGCATCGGCTACCTGCCCATCACCGACGCCGCGCCGCTGCTGGTGGCGCATAACAATGGCCTCTTCGACAAGGCCGGCGTCAAGGCCGAAAAGCCCGTGCTGCTGCGCAGCTGGGCGCAGGTGATCGAAGCCTTCATCTCCGGTCAGGTGAACGTGGTGCATCTGCTATCGCCGATGACGGTTTGGGCGCGCTTTGGCAGCAAGGTGCCCGCCAAGGTGGTGGCCTGGAATCACGTCGGCGGATCCGGGCTGACCGTGCGCCCGCCGTCAACACCGTTAAGGAACTGGGCGGCAAGACGGTGGCGATCCCGTTCTGGTATTCCATCCACAACGTCATGCTGCAGTACCTGCTGCGTGAAAACGGCCTGACGCCGGTGGCGCGCAAGGACGGCGTGCCGGCCGCCAATGAAGTGAATCTGGTCGTCATGGCGCCCGCGGACATGCCGCCTGCGCTGGCGCAGCAGCGCATCGCGGGCTACATCGTGGCCGAGCCGTTCAACGCGGCAGCAGAAGCCCTGGGCGTGGGCAAGGTGTTGCGCTTTACGGGCGACATCTGGCGCAACCATGCGTGCTGCGTCGTTTTCATGCACGAGCGCGACCTGACGCAGCGGCCGGAATGGTCGCAGAAGGTAGTGGATGCCATTGTGCAGGCGCAACTCTGGATCCGCGACAACCGGGCAGAGACGGCGCGGCTGCTGTCCAAGGAGGGCATCAACCGCTACACCCCGCACACGCTGCCGGCGCTGTCCAAGGTGCTGGCGCCGCCGCCCGAGGACCGCGAGCAGTACCTGGCCAGCGGCGCGATCCGCCATGCCGATTGGGACGAGCGCCGCATCGACTTTCAGCCGTATCCGTTTCCCAGCTACACCGAGGAATTGGTGCGGCGGCTGCGCGACACCCTCATCGAGGCGGACCGCGGATTTCTGGCTGACCTGGATCCGGCCCGCGCGGCGGCCGAGCTGGTGGACGATCGCTATGTCCGGCGGGCAATCGAATCGGCTGGTGGCCTGACTCGATTCGGCTTTCCCGACGCGTACAACCGGACCGAGCTGGTGCAGGCGTGACGGACCGCGAGTTCGTGATGCAGCAGGCGCCGCCCGAGGCGCAGCGGCAGCCCGCGGCGCCTCTGCGCGCCAAGACGGCTGCGGGAGTGGGCCTGGGCGCGCGCTACGCGCTCGGCCTTGGCGGGTTGGGGCTGCTGCTGGCCCTGTGGTGGCTGGGCACGGAAGTCATGGCGCCTGCGGGCGGCATGGCGAGGCGTTTTGCGCCCGGGCCCACCTTCGTCAGCCTGGGCGAACTGCTGTCCGGCTCGGACCTGCCTCACCACATCCTGGTCAGCCTGCGGCGGATCGCGGTTGGATTGGGCTTGGCCTTGGCGATCGGCGTGCCGCTGGGCCTGGCGATCGGCAGTTGGCGCCGGCTGGAAGCGGCCGCATCGCCCGCGATGCAATTCCTGCGCATGATCTCCCCGCTGTCGTGGATGCCGATCGCGGTCATGGTGTTTGGCGTGGGCGACGATCCCGTTTACTTCCTGCTGGCGTTCGCGGCGGTCTGGCCGATCGTGCTGAATACGGCTGCTGGCGTGCAGCAGCTTGATCCGCGCTGGCTGCAATTGGCGCAAAGTGTGGCCGCGACCCGCTGGGAGACGCTGCGCAGCGTCATCCTGCCTGGCGTGATGGGCCACATCCTGACCGGCGTGCGGCTGGCGATCGGCATTCTGTGGATCGTCCTGGTCCCGTGCGAAATGCTGGGCGTGTCGGCCGGCATGGGGTACTTCATCCTGGACACGCGCGACCGGCTGGCGTATTCGGAACTGATGGCGATGGTGCTGATGATTGGCGTGCTGGGCTTTTTGCTGGATGCCAGCGCCCGGGCGCTGTACCGGTACTGGCGCGGGCAGTAGCGATCCTGGCGCCCCTTCGCCACCCGCTACTTGCGCGCGCTTTTCCCGTTGGCCGCGCACACCAGGTCGCGCAGCCGGCGCTGCACCGGGTCGCGCGTGACGGGGGCATTGCGGATGCCCGCCACCGGAATCGATTCGACGATCGCACCGGTGGCATCGTTGCCGGCATGGTGCAGGACCTCGGTGACCGTGTACGTGTTGGCGCCGCAGTTCAACGTCACCGGCTGGGTGACCGAGCCGTAGGGCTGTCCGTTGGCCTCGGAAATCCGGGGCTGGGCGTAGAACCAGGCCACCGTCACTGCCCTGACCTCCGGACTTTCCGACACGGTGCGGATCGAATTGCTGTCATAGAACACGCCCGGCATCGCCTGCGGGTCGACCGGCACCCAGGCCGGATCGTTGGCGGCGGCGCCCTGCGCGATCGGGCTGCCGCTGGCCGCCACAAACAGGGCCAGGGCGAAGAGGGCGGCGGGAGGCCTTGCAGTCATGGGCGATTCCGTGGTGTCGGGGGCAGGGGCGCGCGTCCGGCAAGACGTGAGCATGCGTTACGCCAGTATAGAGAACCGGGCGCAACGCGCTATAGTTCCGTCCGTTCGATAAATGGCTGGCGGCGCGGGGGGCTGGCATTATGCCCAGGATGCCTGGACCCAAGACCATCAGACTCGTGGCCGCCGGCCTTGCGGTCATTACCGCCGCCGTGCTGGCCCGGGGCATCTATCAGATCATCCCGATGGGCGATCCGCTGCCGCGCAGCGAGTTCGTGGGCGAACTGAACGGCCCCGCGCTGGCCTCATACTCGCGGGTTGCCATCCAGCGTTTCGGCGAGCGCCAATTGCTGACTGGCCAACTTTTGGTCACCGCCAAGGATATCGAGGGCCTCGCGCAGGCGCCGGTGCTGGACACGCAGGTTCCGGCCCTGAAGGAACGCCTGCAGAAGCAGCGGATCCGGCTGGCGCAAGCCGGCGCGATCACCACCCTGGCGCACGGCCAGGGCGACCTGGCCCTGACCATGTTGCAGACCGGCCGCACCACCACCGATGCGCGCAACCTGATTTATGGGGGCCACGGCACGGGCGTGTTCGAGCTGCTGGGCTCCATCAGCGGCGATACCGGCGTGACCCTGATTGGCGCGCCGGGCGGCGAGCCGCTGTACCTCGTCACAAGCACGCTGCGCAGTTCGGGCGAAGGCGATCAGCCGCCCGCCTGGGACACTCTGCGTTCGGACGACCTGGGCGCCACGTGGACCTATGATCCCGATGTAACGTTGGGCGTGCCGCAGCAGCACACCGTTTTTCTGACCGACCGGCTGGCGATTGCGCTGGAACACCACGAGACGGGCGTGCGCCTGCTCTACAGCTGCGACGGCGCCAAGCGCTGGGCGGCCACACGCCTGAAGGAACAGGTCTGGCCGGATTCGGGCGCCTTCGAGCGCAGGTTTGCCGAGACGGCGGAGCGGGACCGCAAGGCCTACGGCGTCGAGCAGCTTGGCTATGGCTGGTCGTTGTACCCGCTGGACGAGACGCGCGCGGTGGGCTGGAGCTGGCGCACTCGGGTGCGTCCCGAAGGCCAGGAGGCGCCCCAATTGATCGAGACGCGGCGCTTCGAGGTGCAATTCCAGGAAGGCGCGTCGCCCGCGTTCCGCATTACCCCGGAGGTGCCTCGGGTTCCCTCGCAGGATGCCCATGCGCTCCTGACGCGTGACCAGCCCGTGTTCGAGACCGAGGGCGACAGCATTTACCAGCTCGACAAGTCGGGGATGGCTTGGGTGAAGCGGTCGCGGTCGCCCAATGTGCGCGGCGCCTCGTCCTGGATCGGGCAGGCGTGGTTCGGCCGCAATGCGTGGGTCATCAAGACCTACGCCGAGCACCTGTTTTCGGGCGCCGACTACACCAAGACCTACTTTTACAGCCGCGACAAGGGCCGCTCCTGGCGGCCGTTCCAGTTGTCGCACGCACAGGAACGCGGGCTGCTCGGCCTGGACCAGACCGGCGACGCGCTGTTGTCGCTTGCCGAGCGCGGCGGCAAAACCGTCATCCAGCGCTATCCGCTGGACTGAGGGGGCTGGCAGGTCGCGCGCCGGCAGTTAGTCGGCCACCACGTACTCGGGATAGCGCTTGCAGATTTCCGCCACCTGGCTGAGCGTGCCGGACAGGTGCTCGCGCAGCACCTGCTGCGCCCGCGCCGGGTCTTGCGCGGCGATGGCATCCAGCAGTCGCTGATGATCGTCCAGGATGCGTTCGGCCTTGCCTGTGTCGGGCAGATGCAGCCGACGCAACCGGTCCAGATGGCCGCTGTACCGCTGGGCCATCTCCCACAGGCTGGCCACGCCGGCGGCTTCGTGCATATCGCGGTGAAATGCCTGGTCCGCATTGATGAACTGCTGGTATTGCCCGCTGGCATGGGCGGCGCGCTGCAGGTCGATGGAGGACTGCAGGCGCTGGAGCAGCAGCGGGTCGGCCCGCTGGGCCAGCAGGTGGACGATTTCCAGCTCCAGCGAGCGGCGCAGGAAATGCGCCTGGCGCGCGGCGGCGATGTCGATCCGGCTGACCACCGTGGTGTGCTGCGGATAGATTTCGACCAGGGCTTCCTCGGCCAGGCGCATGAGCGCGTCGCGGATGGGCGTCTGGCTCAGGCCGTAGCAGTCAGCCAGCGTGACGCGCGACAGCGGCGCGCCGGGCGCGAGCTCCAGCGAGATGATCTGGCGCCGCAGGTGGTCGAAAACCTGGGGCGCCGCGTGGCGGGAGCGATCCAGTCTGAGCTTTTGGCTTTGCATCAGGTAAGCGTGTCCGGGTCCCGCGAGGGGAAAGGCTGATAACGAATGTCGCAGTGTAGCGGGTTTTCACCTAGCTGACGCACTAATGTATTAGTGTTTAAATGCCTTCACTCCGACTTCCGCATCCCTCGTATCTCCCATGAAACGCACCTACGAAAGCTTGCGCAGCGCCGCCTGGATGGCCAAGGACGACCTGCGTTCATTCGGCCACCGCTCCCGCATGATGCAGATGGGCTACGGCCCGGACGATTGGGCCGGACGCCCGGTCATCGCCATCATCAACACCTGGTCCGACCTGAATCCCTGTCACAGCCATTTCAAGCAGCGAGTCGAAGACGTCAAACGCGGCGTGTTCCAGGCCGGCGGCTTTCCGGTGGAACTGCCCGCCATTTCGGTGTCCGAATCCTTCGTCAAGCCCACCACCATGCTGTATCGCAACTTCCTGGCGATGGAGACCGAGGAATTGCTGCGCAGCCACCCCGTGGACGGCGCGGTGCTGATGGGCGGCTGCGACAAGACGACGCCCGGCCTCATCATGGGCGCCATCAGCGCCGGCCTGCCTTGCGTCTACGTGCCCGCGGGCCCCATGCTGCGCGGCAATTGGAAGGGCAAGATCCTGGGGTCCGGATCGGATGCCTGGAAGCTCTGGGACGAACGCCGCGCCGGCAAGATCACGCAGGAGCAATGGACGGAAGTGGAAGGCGGCATTGCCCGCAGCTACGGCACCTGCATGACGATGGGCACGGCCAGCACCATGACCGCCATCGCCGAGGCCATCGGCATGACGCTGCCCGGCGCCTCGTCGATCCCGGCGGCGGACGTGAACCACATGCGCATGTCGGCCGAATGCGGCCGGCGTGTCGTCGAGATGGTCTGGGACGACCTGACGCCGCAGCGCATCCTGAGCGTGGCCTCGTTCAAGAACGCCATCAATGTCGCCATGGCGATGGGCTGTTCCACCAATGCCATCGTCCACCTGGTCGCCATGTCGCGCCGCGCGGGCTGCGCGGTGGGGTTGGACGACTTCGATGCGGCGAGCCGCAAGGTGCCCGTGATCGCCAACATCCGGCCCAGCGGCGATACCTACCTGATGGAAGACTTCTATTACGCGGGCGGGCTGCCGGCGCTGATGTCCCGCCTGCAGGATGACCACCTGGACCTGTCGGCCATGACGGTCACCGGCAAGACGCTGGGCGAGAACATCGCGGGCGCCGAGGTCTACAACGACGACGTGATCCGCAAGCTGGACGAGGCGATCTACGACGAGGGCGCGCTGGCCGTGCTGCGCGGCAACATCGCGCCAGACGGCTGCGTGATCAAGCCCAGTGCATGCGCGCCGCAATACCTGCGTCACACGGGGCCGGCGCTGGTCTTTGACGACTATCCCAGCATGAAGGCCGCCGTCGAGGACGAAAACCTGGACGTGACCGCCGACCACATCATGATCCTGCGCAATGCCGGCCCGCAGGGCGGTCCGGGCATGCCGGAATGGGGCATGCTGCCCATCCCCACCAAGCTGGTCAAGCAGGGGGTTCGCGACATGCTGCGCCTGTCCGATGCGCGCATGAGCGGCACGAGCTACGGCGCCTGCATCCTGCACGTTGCGCCGGAAAGCTACATCGGCGGGCCCTTGGCGCTGGTGAAGACGGGCGACACGATCACCGTGGACGTGCCCGCGCGCACCATCAACCTGAACATCAGCGACGAGGAGCTGGCTGCGCGCCGCGCCGCCTGGACGCCGCCGCCCAAGCGCTACGAGCGTGGCTACGGCTGGATGTACTCCCGGCACATCCTTCAGGCCAACGACGGCTGCGACTTCGATTTCCTGGAAACGGAATTCGGCGCGCCCGTGCCCGAGCCCGCGATCTTCTGATTTCGTTCATCACCCCACATCCGCCCCAAACTTCCGGAGCCATCGTGTCCCAAATGAATCCCGAAACCCGCGCCAGGCTGGCCGGCGTCAGCACCGCCACCCTGTGCACGGCGCTGTTCAAGCGCGGCCTGCGCAACCAGTTCATCCAGGACGTGCGGCCGCTGAACGCCAACCTGCCCAACATGGTGGGCCCGGCCTTCACGCTGCGCTACATCCCGGCGCGCGAAGACCTGAACACCATCAAGGTCTTCGAGGATCGCGCGCATCCGCAGCGCGCCGCGGTCGAGACCTGCCCGGAAGGCGCGGTGTTCGTCATCGACAGCCGCAAGGACGCGCGCGCAGCCTCCGCGGGCTCCATCCTGGTCACCCGGCTGATGAAGCGCGGCGTGGCGGGCGTGGTGACCGACGGCGGCTTTCGAGACTCGCCGGAAATCGCCGAGATGGGCTTTCCCGCGTATCACCAGCGTCCCTCCGCACCCACCAACCTGACCCTGCACCAGGCGCTTGACATCAATGCGCCCATCGGCTGCGGCGACGTGGCGGTGTGGCCGGGCGATATCGTCGTGGGCGACCGTGAGGGCGTGGTGGTCATCCCCGCGCACCTGGCCGACGAGATCGCCATCGAAGCCGTGGAAATGACGGCCTTCGAGGACTTCGTGACCAGTCAGGTGCAAGGCGGCGCATCCATCCTTGGCCTGTATCCGCCTACCGACCCGGGCACCAAGGACAAGTTCGCCGCCTGGCGCAAAGAACAGGGCCGCTGAGCCTTGCCGCCGGCGCTGCCGGCACCCCCAAACGCATACCTATAAAACAAGGCAGGAGACACATGATGAACACGCAACGACGCGGCGCGCTAGCCGCGCTACTGGCCGGCGCCGTCCTTGGCACGCTGGCCTTGCCCGCCAGCGCCGCCGACTGGCCCACGCAGAAGCCCATTTCCTACGTCGTCCCGTTTACCGTGGGCGGCTCGACCGACGTGGTCGGCCGGGTGCTGGCGCAGAAACTGGGCGACCGCCTGCATCAGAACGTGGTCGTCGAGAACAAGCCGGGCGCCGCGGGCGGCATCGGCGCCACCTACGTGGCCAAGGCGCCGCCCGACGGCTACACCCTGTTCGGCGGCACGATCAGCACCCACGCGATCAACGCCAGCCTGTACAAGAACCTGAAGTACGACCCGGTCAAGGACTTCGAGCCGGTCTCGCTGATCGCGTTCCTGCCCAATGTGCTGCTGGTGGATCCGAACCTGGGCGTCAATTCGGTGGCCGACCTGATTGCGCTCCTCAAGCGCGATCCCACCAAGCGCACCTTTGCGTCTTCGGGGGCGGGCACCTCGACCCACCTGGCCGGCGAGCTCTTTGCCGGCATGATCGGCGTGCCGCTCACGCACGTGCCGTACAAGGGCACGCCGCCGGCGATGGTGGACGTATCGTCCGGCGCGGTGACCTTCATGTTCGACCAGATGACGGCGGCGCTGCCGCTGCTGCAGACCGGCAAGCTCAAGCTGCTGGCCGTCACGACCAAGGACCGCATTGCGCTCGCGCCCGAGGTGCCGACCATGCAGGAAGCGGGCGTACCCGGCTTCCAGATGGCGTCCTGGCAGGCGGTTTACGCGCCCAAGGGCACGCCCAAGCCAATCCTCGACAAACTGGCCGCCGAGATCGCCCTGATCCTGAAGGAGCCCGACGTGCAGGAAAAGCTGGGCAAGACCATGGGCATGGAGCTGGTGGGCAGCACGCCCGATCAGCTGCGTGACCTGATGGCGACCGAGATTCCGCGCTGGGCGGAAGTCGTGAAGAAGTCGGGCGCGTCGGTGGAGTGAGGTGTTGCCCGCGGGGTCTGAGGTTGAGATACGCGGCTAGTGTCGGCGAGGGCGGTCGGCGCTAAGCTAGGGTTTGTTGGCATCTCATTACCGCCAGACCCAAAGCGGAGGGTTTCACCGTGACCGATCTCAGCACCCTGGCAGGGGCAACTATTGCCTTCGACCTTGACGGAACCTTGGTCGAGTCGGCGCCCGACCTGATCGGGGCGGTGAATGCCGTGCTGATCGCGCATGGCTACCCGCCCTTGCCCTATGAAAGCGGGCGTCCCCGCGTCAGCCGTGGCGCGCGGTGGCTGTTGCAATTTGGCCTTGAGACTGCGGGCGAACCGGAACCAGCGGCGCGCGCGGCCGCGCTGTTTGGCGGCTTTATCGCCTATTACAGCGACCATATCGCCGATGAAACCCAACCATTTCCAGGCGCGATAGATTCCTTGAAACGGCTTCGCACGGCGGGTGCGATTTTGGTCGTCTGCACCAACAAACCCACAGGG
>JAEYVD010000346.1 GCA_023432075.1 Pseudomonadota bacterium
GCGCTCATCTCCGGCCTCATCGGCACGGCGATGGGCATGGCGGCCGGCTACTTCGGCGGCAAGGTCGACATGGCCGTGTCGTTTCTCATCACCACGCGGCTCTCCATGCCGGTGATCCTGGTGGCGCTGGCCACCGTGGCCATCGTGGGCGGTTCGCTGTGGGTGGTGATCCTGGTGCTGGGTTTGCTCAAGTGGGACCGCTACGCGGTGGTGATGCGCAGCGCCACGCAGCAGGTGCGCTCGCTGGAATACGTGGCCGCGGCGCAGGCGGCCGGCGCCAGCACGTGGCGCATCGTCTGGGGCGAGGTCCTGCCCAACGTCGTGCCGCAACTGATCGTGATCGCCACGCTGGAAGCGGCCAGCGCCATCCTGCTGGAAGCTTCGCTGTCGTTCCTGGGCCTGGGCGTGCAACCGCCGCTGCCGTCCTGGGGATTGATGATCTCCGAGGCGAAGGCCTACATGTTCTTCTCGTTCTGGCTGATCGCCATTCCCGGATCGGCGCTGGCGCTGCTGATCTTCGCGATCAACCTGGCCGGCGACGGACTGCATCAACTCCTGACGCCTGAAGAGAGGGCCTGAGCATGAACGGCACCGATATCGTCCTGGACGTGCAGGGCCTGACCGTCGACATCGCCACGCCACGCGGCCCGCTGCACGCGGTGCGCGATGTGTCCTTCCAGGTCCGGCGCGGTGAAACGCTGTGCCTGGTCGGGGAATCGGGCTGCGGCAAGTCGATGACCTCGCTGGCCATCATGGGCCTGTTGCCCAAGGCTGCCCGGCGCAGCACGCGCCGGCTGGCCGTGCTGGGCGAGGACCTGTCCAAGGCGCGCGGCCGGCGCGTCAATGCCCTGCGCGGCAGCAAGATGGCGATGATCTTTCAAGAGCCCATGACGGCGCTCAATCCCGCCTACGCCATCGGCGAACAGCTCACCGAGCACTACATCCACCACTGCAAGGCAAGCAGCCAGCAGGCGCGCGACCGCGCCGTGGAGCTGCTGGAGAAGGTCGGCATCGCGTCTGCCGGCCAGCGTCTGGGCCAGTATCCGCACCAGTTGTCCGGCGGGCTGCGCCAACGGGTGATGATCGCGATGGCGCTCATGTGCGGTCCCGAGCTGCTGATTGCCGACGAACCCAGCACCGCGCTGGACGTCACGATCCAGGCGCAGATCCTGCGGCTGCTGGCGGACCTGCAGGCCGAACTGGGCATTGCCATGGTGCTGATCACGCACGACCTGGGCGTGGTGGCGCGCATCGCCCGCCAAGTGGCGGTGATGTATGCCGGCCAGATCGTGGAAGAAGGCCCCGTGGCCGACATTTTCGCCACCCCGCACCATCCCTACACGCAAGGGCTGCTGGGCTGTATCCCCGTACCCGGCCGCACGGCCCCGGGCGAGGCGCTGGGCACCATCCCGGGCGTCGTGCCGTCGCTGGTGGGCGAGCTGCGCGGCTGCGCCTTCGCCGATCGCTGCCGTTATGCGCAACCGCAATGCCGGCAGGCCGTTCCCATCCATGGCCAGGCCGCTGGCCAGCAATGGCGCTGCATTCTCAGCGCCGAAGGAGTCCCCGCATGAGCGCGCTGCTGCAAGCCGATGCCGTCAGCCGCCAATTCACGGTGCGCGCCGGCATGTTCCGCCCGCGGGCCACGCTGCACGCGGTCAATGGCGTGGACCTGGCCGTCGACCGGGGCGCGGTGCTGGGCATCGTCGGCGAGTCGGGCTGCGGCAAGTCCACGCTGGCGCGCATGCTGCTGGGTCTGACGCCGCCAACCGAGGGCAGCATCCGCCTTGAAGGCCAGGACATCCGCAAGATGGACCGGCGCGCCCTCGCCCGCCGCGTGCAACCCATCTTCCAGGACCCGTATTCGTCCTTGAACCCGCGCCGCTCCATCGCCTCCATCGTGTCGCTGCCGCTGGAGGTGCACGGCATCCCCAACCCGAAGATGCACAAGGCCATCGACATGCTGGAACGCGTCGGCCTGCCGCCGCGACTGGCCCACAACACGCCCGGGCAGCTGTCGGGCGGCCAGCGCCAGCGCGTGGCCATCGCGCGCGCGCTGGTGATGCAACCCGAGCTCGTGATCTGCGACGAGCCGACCTCCGCGCTGGACGTGTCGGTGCAGGCGCAGATCATGAACCTGCTGATGGACCTGCGGCGCGACTTCAACCTGACCTATGTCTTCATCAGCCACAACCTGGCCGTGGTCGAACACATCGCCACCCACGTGGCCGTGATGTACCTGGGCCGCGTGGTCGAATCCGCGCCCACCGCCCGCCTCTTTCACGACCCGCGCCATCCCTACACGCAGGCGCTGCTGGCGTCGGTGCTCACCCCCGAGCCGGGGCTGGGCATCCCCGACATGGGCCTGGGCCTGTCATTTCCCGACCCGCTGCACCCGCCGTCCGGCTGCCCCTTCCATCCGCGTTGCCAGCACGCCATGCCGCAATGCAAGACCGAACGGCCCGCGCTGACGCTGCGCGATGGGGCGCTCGTTGCCTGCCACCTCTACCCGACCCATCCTTCGACTTCCACCGGAGCTTCCCAGCCATGACCCGCGCACAAGCCATCGCCCAGGCCGAGCAGTGCTTTGATTCCGGCGCCTTCCGCACGCTTCTGGCGCGCCGGCTGGCGCTGCCCACGGAAAGCCAGAACCCAGATCGCGCCGCCGTGCTGGCGGACTACCTGGAGGCCGAGATCCGGCCGGCGTTCGAAGCGCTGGGCTTTACCTGCCGCACCCTCACGCATCCGAAGGCGCTGGCGCCTTTCCTGTACGCCGAGCGCATCGAGGACCCGGCCCTGCCCACGGTGCTGGGTTACGGCCACGGCGACGTGATCCGCGGATTGGAACGGGAATGGAAGGAAGGCCTGTCGCCCTGGGCGCTGACCGAGGCCGAAGGCCGCTGGTATGGCCGCGGCATCGCCGACAACAAGGGTCAGCACAGCATCAACATGGAGGCGCTGCGCCTGGTTCTGGAAACGCGCGGCAAGCTGGGCTTCAACGCCAAATACCTGATCGAGATGGGCGAGGAAACGGGTTCGATGGGCCTGCGCGAACTGTGCACCGAACATCGCGACCTCATGGCGGCCGACCTGCTGATCGCCTCCGACGGCCCGCGCCTGAGCGCCAACCGCCCCACCATCTTCCTCGGTGCGCGCGGCAGCCTGAACTTCGACCTCACCATCGAGGCGCGCGCGGGCGGCCATCATTCCGGCAACTGGGGCGGACTGATCTCGAACCCCGGCCTGCAACTGGCGCATGCGATCGCAAGCATCGCCACGCCGAACGGCCAGATCCGCATCCCGGAATGGGTGCCCAAGGAACTGCCGCCGGCCGTGCGCCGCGCGCTGGCCGACTGCGAAGTCGATGGCGGCGCGGATGGGCCTGAGATCGAACCCGACTGGGGCGAGCCCGGCCTGTCGCCGGCCGAACGCGTCTTTGGCTGGTGTTCGTTCGAGGTGCTGGCCTACAAGACCGGCAACCCGGACACGCCCGTCAACGCCATCCCGCCGCGCGCATGGGCGCGCTGCCAGCTGCGTTTCGTGGTGGGTGTGGACCCGGACGACCTCATTCCGGCCCTGCGCCGTCATCTGGACAGCCACGGATTTTCGATGGTTCAGATCTCGCTGACCCGCGAGACCATGTTCCGCGCGACCCGCATCGACCCGGACGACGCCTGGGTGCGCTGGGCCGTTGAGTCGCTGGAACGCACCTCCGGCCAGAAGACCGCGCTGCTGCCCAACCTGGGCGGCTCGCTGCCCAACGACATCTTCACCGACGTGCTGGGCCTGAAGACGATCTGGGTGCCCCACTCGTACCCGGGCTGCTCACAGCACGCACCCAATGAACACCTGCCGCCCGAACTGCTGCGGCAGGGGCTCAGCCTGATGACGGGGCTGTACTGGGACCTGGGCGCGGGCGATACGCCCGAGATCAAAAATCCCAGATAACCGGCACCCAGCGGAACGCATCGCCTTCCTTCGCCACCCGGCCCACCGACGGGAACGGCAGATGCGCCGCCACGAGCAGGACCACCACCGCAACCGCGGTAGACACGGCGCGGGATGCACGATGTGTGCGATGCGCACCAACCTGCTCAATTCAACTCGGCGCCCATCTCCGAGTCCCGATACGCCACCGCGGTCATCGCCGCCAACACAAAGACCACGCCGACACATCCCACCGCGGCCAGCACACCCTGCAGTGCCTGAACGCCCACGTAGTCGTACAGCATTGGGCGCAGATCGTTGCTGGCGTGCGCGCCCAGGACCAGCAACGTGAGAAATGCCAGCATCAACGGCCAACGCGGATAGCGCATTGCGCCGCGTACCGCGCCAAACCCATACGTGCCCGTGACCGCAGCGCGTGGCAGGCTCAGGCCGTACACGGCCAATCCGTACAGCACGGGCAGCCACACCAACGCCAGCAATGCCATCAGCATGCCGTAGAACAATTCATCGTTGCCGCCGCCGATCAGCATGTAGAGGACATAGGGAAGATCGCCCGTGGCGCGCGCGATCGCCATGCCGCCAACCGCCAGTCCGCCCAGCAACACGAAATGCCGGGCCTCCGGGCTGCCGCCCCCCGCGGCGGCCGTGCGCGCGGTCTCGCCCAGCAATACCACCCGATGCCAGGCGTACGTCGTGCGTGCAAAGGCGATCAGGCAGACGAGCGCCAGCGCAAGGATCAGCCAATCTTGAAGCCGATACAAGGGAGGCACGACCAGCGCGAACGGCAGCGTCAGCACGAACACCGCCAACGACCATGGGGCCGCGGCCAGCATCGTGCGGCCCTGTTGCCGGATGACGCTGGCGGTCGCCGCGACGAGGCGGCATGCTCCGAGTTTGCTGGACACGAGACTCCCTTGCTCTGACATGGTGGGTCTCGTTTATACCGCACGCGGCGGGGTCAAACCGGGACAGGCGGCGCCCATCTCGGTTACCCTCGCGGACCATTCCTTTACGCCCTATCTTCATGAAGACGATTCCCCTTGCATTCGCCGCCGCTGCGGCCACCCTGCTGCCTGCGCTGGCCAGCGCCGCCTACACGCCCACCGACATTGAACGCGCCGTTCTGGAATATGGCATCCGCGAAGAGCATGATGCGCTGCTTGCCGCCGATTGGCGCCTGCTGGGCCGGGTGATGGATTACTCGCGTGTGGACGCCCAGAAGATCTCGGACATCTACGCCAAGGGTCCGAACGACAAAGTGCCGCCCATGATCGACGATTCCTTCGTGATCAAGACAACCATCGACGCTGCCGCCGCGAAAGCCGGCGTCGCCACCTTCGCCGGCACGCGCGGGTCCACCGTCCGCGCCATGCTGCCGGCCGGCATCAAGCCCGCCGACGCCCTGCTGCTCAATTGCACCAAGCTGGCGTGGGCCGATGGCGTTGCCACGTTCTCGCAATGCCAGGACTGGGCGCCGATCGCCGAGAAGACCGTCGCCACGTTTCGCGCCGACATCGCCGCATTCCTTCAAGGCAAGCCGGTCAAGAAATACGTGGCAAAGTTCGTCGTCGACTACTTCGTCGTCGCGGGCGACATGCCGGACAAATCCGGCTGCCCTGACGACCGCAAGGCCTGCGACCAGGCGATCCGCAAGACCGACATGACGAGCGCCGGCTACCAGGCCGTCAACGAGCGCTTGCAGGCCGCAGGCGTGCAGACCGGACGGTAGGCCCCCAAACCCGGAACGATTGCAAAGCCAGGCTGGCGCGAATTCACGCTTCCAACGGAACGGGAACCTGATCCGGTTCCAACGCGCGCATCAGCCTGGTCCATTCCTGCGGCGTCAGGTGCGGCTGGATGGCCTGCAGCACGGCCTCGAAGACCGGCGCCGGAACGGCCATCTGCAGGCCGCCCAGCAACGCGGCCCGCTCGTCGGGCGTCATGGCCGGAATCATCCACCGCAGCACGCACAGATTCTCGGCCGGCGGCAGCGAGGCCACGATGGCGCCCTCCAGCGCACGCAGTTCGTCGTCGCTGTAGCAGGACCACAGCGCCTGATTATGCTGGGACTCCTCCACGTGCATGTGCACGAAATTTTCCCCTACGAACAACGCCAGCCCGCGGTACAGCCGCAGCGCGGCGTCCGTTCGAGCGGCGGCATGCCGTGCGGCGCCCAGGCAGGCCACCGCCTCGCGCAACGCCGTGATCGCGGCCAGGTGCTCGGCATGCTCGCCAGCGACGCGTGCGCTGGAACCCGGACGCCGTGCTTCCATGGCGGGATGAACGAAGTCGTTCTCGTGACCCAGATGGCTGGCGCACAAGTCCGCCAGCGCAAGCACGCGTTCACAGAC
>JAEYVD010000436.1 GCA_023432075.1 Pseudomonadota bacterium
CGCGGAACTCGCCGTTCTTGACGAGCTGGAAGTTCGTGAACAGCACGCCTTCGTCTTCGACCGTCTTGGAGTCCGGCGGCATGGAGCCCGGCGTGGTCCCGCCGATATCGGCATGGTGGCCGCGCGAGCCCACGTAGAACAGGATCTCGCGCCCCGCCTTGTCAAACACCGGCGTAATCACCGTGACATCAGGCAGGTGCGTGCCGCCGTGGTACGGGTCGTTCACCACGTACGCATCGCCTGGCTGCATCTTGCCGGCATTGGCGTTCATGACCGTGCGCACCGATTCGCCCATGGAACCCAGATGCACGGGCATGTGCGGGGCATTGGCGATCAAGCGCGCCTGCGCGTCGAAGATGGCGCAGGAGAAGTCCAGCCGCTCCTTGATGTTGACCGAGTACGCCGTGTTCTGCAGGCGGTAGCCCATCTGTTCGGCGATCGACATGAACAGGTTGTTGAACACCTCGAGCATGACGGGGTCGGCCTGCGTGCCCACCTTGCGCTGCTCGGGACGCGCCTCGACGCGGCGGATCACGAAGTGGTCCTGCGACGTCAGCTCGGCCTGCCAGCCGGGTTCCACGATCGTGGTCTGGTTGGGCTCCGAAATGATGGCCGGGCCCGCCACCACGTCGCCGCCGGCCATGTCTTCACGCACGTAGAGCGGCGTGTCGCGCCAGGCGCCCGCGCTGTACATGCTGACCAGGCGGCGGGCCGTCAGCGCGCCCTCGCGGGTGCGCGACGTGGCCGCTTCGCCCACGCGTTCGCCGCCGCCCGTGGCCTCGACCGAGATGGTCTCGACCACCAGCTCGCGATTGGGCATCAGGAACGAATAGCGCTGGCGATAGGCCGCCTCGAAGTCGCTGCGCGCCTGCGCCAGATCGGAGAACGCCACTTCCAGCGCGGTGTCGGTGCCGCGGTACTTCAGGTGCAGGCGGCGCTGCACGGAAATGTCGGCCTCGGCCACATGCTGGCGGCGCAGTTCGCCGACAGCCTGGCCCGCCAGCACGTCCAGCTCGTCCTTCAGCTCGCCCATCAGGGACGCGTCCAGCACCTTTTCGACGGTCTTCTGGCGCATGTCCGTCTGATCCGCCAGGCCCATGCCATAGGCCGACAGCACGCCGCCCAGCGGGTGCGCAAAGACGGTCGTCATGCCCAGCGCGTCCGCCACCAGGCAGGCATGCTGGCCACCCGCGCCGCCAAACACCGTCAGCGCGTACTCAGTCACATCGTGGCCGCGCTGCACCGAGATGCGCTTGATGGCTTCGGCCATGTTGCCCACCGCGATCTGCAGAAAGCCTTCGGCAAGTTGCTCCGGCGACATCTCGCGGCCGGTGGCTGCAAGCACGTCGGCGGCCATGGCGGAAAAGCGTTCGACCACGGCATCGCGGTCCAGCGGCTGGTTTGCCTCGGGGCCAAACACGTTCGGGAAGAATTCGGGCTGAATCTTGCCCAGCAGCACGTTGCAGTCCGTGACGGCCAGCGGACCGCCACGGCGATAGCAGGCCGGACCCGGGTTGGCGCCCGCCGAATCGGGCCCGACGCGCAGACGTGCGCCGTCAAAATGCAGGATCGAGCCGCCGCCAGCCGCGACCGTGTGAATGCTCATCATGGGCGCGCGCATGCGCACGCCGGCCACCTGGGTTTCGAATTCGCGTTCGAACTCGCCCGCGTAGTGCGACACATCGGTGGACGTGCCGCCCATGTCAAAGCCGATCACCTTCGGGAAGCCCGCGATCTCGCTGGTCCGAACCATGCCGACGATGCCGCCAGCCGGCCCCGACAGGATCGCGTCCTTGCCGCGGAAACGGTGCGCGTCGGTCAGGCCGCCGCTGGACTGCATGAACATGAGACGGATGCCGGGCAGTTCGCCGGCCACCTGATCCACATAGCGCTTCAGGATCGGCGACAGGTACGCGTCGACCACGGTCGTGTCGCCGCGCGAGACGAACTTGATCAGCGGGCTGACCTCGTGCGACACGGACACCTGCGTGAAGCCGATCTCGGCGGCGATGCGCGCGGCCTGCTGCTCGTGGGCGGTGGCGTGCCACGCGTGCATGAACACAATGGCGACGGCGCGGATGCCGCTGTCGTACGCAGCCTGCATGTCCTGGCGCAGGCTGGCTTCGTCCAGCGGACGAATCACTTCGCCGTCGGCCGCCACGCGCTCGTCCGCCTCGACGACCGATTCGTACAGCATCTCGGGCAGCAGCACGTTGCGGTCAAAGAGCCGCGGGCGGTTCTGGTAGGCGATGCGCAATGCATCGCGGAACCCGCGCGTCGTGACGAGCAAGGTGCGCTCGCCCTTGCGCTCGAGCAGCGCATTGGTGGCCACCGTGGTGCCCATCTTCACGCACTCGACCTGATCGGCGGGCACGGGCTGTCCGGGTGCGATGCCCAGCAGCTTGCGGATGCCGGCAACGGCCGCGTCGCGGTATTGCTCGGGGTTTTCCGACAGCATCTTCGCCGTGGTGGTCGTGCCATCGGGGCGTCGCGCCACGATGTCGGTGAAGGTGCCCCCACGGTCAATCCAGAATTGCCACTTCATAGGTATCCTCGAAAACAA
>JAEYVD010000437.1 GCA_023432075.1 Pseudomonadota bacterium
ACACGCTGACGGTACAAAGCACGTACGAGATCTTCTGCAATTCCGCCGCCGCGTTCGGCGACAGGCGGGCGCTGACCTTCCTGCGCAGCGCCGACCCGGCTGACGATGCCATCAGCTGGACCTACCGTGAACTGCTGGCCGGCATCCACCAGACCGCCAACCTCTTGCACAGCCTGGGCATCCGCGAAGGCGACGCCGTGGGCGTGCTGCTGCCCGGCTGCCTGGAATACCACCTGGCGCTGTGGGGCGGCGAGGCGGCAGGCATCGTGCAGCCGCTCAATCCCCTTCTGACCGACGACAAGCTGGCGTCCTTGATGACGACGGCGGGCGCCAAGGCGCTGATCGCCTATGGGTCCGACGTGGAATGCGGCTCGTGGTCCAAGGCGCTGCGCCTGATGGAACGCGTGCCGACCCTGAAAACACTGCTCCGCGTGGCCCCGTGGCACGAGCCCGAAGCCGACCGCCCCGCGCTGCCGGACATCGCGCGCGATTTCAACGCGGCCCGCGCGGCCCAGCCCGCCGACCGCCTGGTCAGCGAACGCGTCATCCGCGCCAGCGATGTGGCTGCCTACTTCCACACCGGCGGCACCACCGGCGCACCCAAGCTAGCCATTCACACGCACGCCAACCAGGTGTTTTCCGCGTGGGCGGCCGTGCAGCTGCAAAACGCCGGGCCGGGCGACGTGGTTATCAACGGCTATCCGCTCTTTCACGTGGCAGGGGTCCTGCCCGCGTCGCTGGCGGCGCTGTCCGCCGGCGTCGAAACCGTCATCCCCACCACCCTGCTGCTGCGCAACCGCGACGTGCTGCGCAACTACTGGCGTCTCGTTGAAAAACACCGCGCCACCTCGTTGCAAGGCGTGCCGACCATCCTCGCCGCGCTGGCCGAGGTGCCGCTGGACGGCGCCGACATCTCGTCGCTGCGCTACTGCCGTACGGGTGCGGCGCCCCTGCCCGCCGAGCTGGCCGCGCGCTTCAAGCGCCTGTTTGGCCTGCATGTCAGCGAAAGCCTGGGCATGACCGAGATGGCCGGCATCACGTCGATCTCGCCGCCGGGCTGCGAATTTCCGGTCAATTGCGTGGGGTTTCCGCTGCCCTACGTACAGGTGCGCATCGTGGGGCTTGACATGCCCGCGGGCCAGCCCGCGCGCGACCTGCCCGCCGGCACGCCGGGCATGGTGCTCATCAAGGCACCCAACGTCATTCCGGGCTTTCTGGATCCGGAAGATACCGCGCACGCCTTCACCGAAGACGGCTGGCTGATCAGCGGCGACGTCGGCTTCATGGACGCCGAGGGCCGCCTGCATCTGCAAGGGCGCGCCAAGGACCTGATCATCCGCGGCGGCCACAACATCGATCCCAAGACCATCGAAGACGCGCTCGCCACGCATCCGGCCGTGCAGCTGTGCGCGGCGGTTGGCGCCCCCGATGCCTACGCGGGGGAATTGCCGATCGCGTTCGTCACGCTGGCCGAAGGCCGCGAGGCGACCGAGGCCGAGCTGGTGGCCTACGCCGCCACGCACGTGGATGAAGGGCCGGCACGTCCCAAGCGCGTGGTGATTCTGGACAGCATGCCCATGACCAACGTGGGCAAGATCTACAAACCCGATTTGCGCCGCCTGGCGACCGCCGTGTCGGTCGAGGCCGTGGTGGCGCGTACCCTGCAAGCGGCTGGCCGCGCCCAAGACGATCCCGTCTTGCGCGTGCTGGCCGATGCGCAACCGGATGTCGCCGTAGAAGCCGGCGCCGGTGCGCCCGCGCCGCTGATCGCCAGCCTGCGCGAGGCGCTGTCCCGGCTGCCCGTCAAAGTCGACGTGCGCGACTGACTGGCATCCCATAACAACACCCACCAGGAGACAACACCCATGGCCCGACTGCCCCTGCGACGCGCTTGCCTCGCCGCCCTGACAATCACCCTGGCAAGCGCCGCCTTGCCTTTTTCCGCCAGCGCGCAGACTGACTTTCCCACCAAACCCATCACGCTGATCGTGCCCTTCCCGGCCGGCGGGTCGACCGATCGGCATCTGCGCATCGTCGCGCAGGATGCCTCCAAGACCCTGGGCCAGCCCGTCATCGTGGAGAACCGCCCCGGCGCGGGCGGCACGCTGGGCACCGCCACCATGGCCAAGACGGCCAAACCGGACGGCTACACCATCGCCCTGTACACGCTGGCAATGCTGCGCATGCCCTACATGCAGAAAAGCAGCTGGGATCCGATCAACGACTTCACTTTCATCCTGGGCCTGTCGGGCTACACCTTCGGCTTCACCGTCCGTTCGGATTCGCCCTACAAGACATTCAACGAGTACATCGAGGCCGCGCGCAAGGCGCCCGGCAAGATCGACTACGGCTCGACCGGCATCGGCTCGTCGCCGCATCTGATCATCGAAGAAATCGCCATCAACGCGAACGTCAAGCTGAACCATGTGCCGTTCAAGGGCAACGCCGACATGCAGCAGGCCCTGCTGGGCGGCCACGTCATGGCGCAGAGCGACGCCACGGGATGGGACCAGTTCGTGGACTCCGGCAAGATGCGCCTGCTGGTCACTTTTGGCGACAAGCGCACCACCCGCTGGCCCGACGTGCCCACCGCGCAGGAACTCGGCTACAAGGTCGTGTCCACCTCGCCGTACGGTCTGGCCGGCCCCAAGGGCATGGACCCGGCGGTCGTGAAGATCCTGCACGACGCGTTCAAGAAGGCCCTTTTCGATCAGGCCAGCATGGACGTCATGAAGCAGCTCAATCAGGAGCCGGCCTATCGCAGCAGCGAGGACTACAAGGCGTGGGCGCAAGCGACCTTCGTCAAGGAAAAGGACCTGATCGAGCATCTGGGGCTGATGGCCAAATAGCAAGCAGCGGTTCGGGCGGCGGGGTGGCCGTCCGACGCAGCCAGACCGTAGGCGCGGCGTGCGGACAGATTTTGCATGCAAGAAATGTCCACCGGCGCGCCTGCCTTTTGTTAGACTGGCTGCCCCAAGATTTTCCGCACCGGCAGCCCGTGCCGCGCCTCATGATCCAGGACGTCCAGCCAGACCCCAGCGCCGACGACATCGCAAGGGAAGTGTCCGCCGCCATCGTGGCGCACAAGCTTCCGCCCGGCACCCGGCTGCGCGAAGAGGCGCTGGCCCGGGTCTACAAGGTCAGCCGCACCAAGATCCGCGCGGCGCTTCTGATGCTGTCCAAGGACAAGCTCATCAACATCGTGCCGGACAAGGGCGCCTTCGTCAGCAAGCCCGACGCGAACGAGGCGCGCGAGGTCTATGCCGTGCGCCGCATCCTGGAAGCCGCGCTGGCCCGCGAATTCGTGGCGCGCGCGACGCCCGAGGATTACCGCCGTATCGACGACCACCTGGCCGAGGAGCGCCGCGCGCTCGACAGCGGCGACGTGCAGACCCGCAACCGCCTGCTCAGCCATTTCCACATCCTGCTTGCCGAAGCCGTCGGCAATTCCGTCCTGACCGGCATGCTGCGCGAACTGTCGGCGCGCAGCGCGGTGATTACCGTGCTGTATCAGACCTCGCACGACGCCCATTGCTCGTCGCGCGAGCATCACGCCTTCATCGAGGCGGCGCGCGCGGGCGATGTCGAGCGCGCCTGCGCCCTGATGGACGAACACCTGGAACATGTGTTGACCGCGTTGGACTTCAGCGGGGATAAGCAGGCCGGCAGCGACCTCGTCGCCGCGCTGTTGAGCTGAGGCGCCTTCCGTCCCGCTATCCGGCCCGCAGCAATTGCTCCATGCGCTGCTGCAACCAGCGCTCGGTCTCATTGAGCACCGCCCCCTGCATCCATAGCGTGCGCACAGATAGCATGGGCAGCGCCAGCTCCGCGCAGGGCAGCGGCCTGAGCGTCGTGCGAAAACTCTCGTACTCCGCAATGTTCAGGGGCAGGATCGCAAAGCCCAGCCCGTCGGCCACCATGCCCGCAATGCTGTAGAAGCTGTCCGTGCGCCAGACGGTCGGGCTCAGCACCATGTCCTCCACGCCCTCCATCTGCATGACCAGTTGGCGGTGACGGGCCAGATCCTCGCGCGACACCTGCGGCAAGCCCGCCAGCGGATGGCCGGACGCAACGAAAATCCCTTGCGCCACGTTGCCCAGGGATTGGTGCGCGAAGTCACTGCCGGGATCGCCCCGGTCGAAGTGGAACGCGATGCTTGCCCGGCCCTGGCGCACGTAGTCGGCGACCTCGGTCGCAGTGCCGTTCAGTTGCGTCAGCTCCAGCGCCGGAAACCGTTCGGCCAGTTCCACGACCAGCGCGCCCAGCACCAGATAAGGCAAGGCCTCGTCCAGCGCAATGGACAGGCGCGCCTCCTGGCCGCCCGCGAACGCCAGCGCGCGCTGCGACAACCCGCCTGCCTGGCGCAGCAACTCCTTCGCTTCCAGCAGCATCACCTCGCCGGCGGGTGTCAGCACGGCGTTGCGGCGCGACCGGTCAAACAGTTCCACCCCCAGGTCTGCCTCCAGCAACCCCACGGCCGTGCTGACCGCCGACTGGGCGCGCCCAATGCGCCGCGCCGCCGCCGAAAACGACCCCGCCTCCGCCGCTGCCACGAATTGCCGTAATTGGTCCAGCGTCCATTGCATGATGTGCTCCCGTTTAACCATCTAGTTTATAGATGGAATCCAACTTTTTATGATCAATATGTAGATGGATAATGCCAGCCGTGATCCCGTACGCGCCCGCCGCGCCGGGATCATGGTTTTCAATAAGGAGTAGAACCATGCAGCGGACTCATTCGAACGCTGTCGCCGCGGCCGCCCCCGGCCGCTGGCTCGTGCTGGCCATCGTGTCCAGCGCCTTGCTGCTGATC
>JAEYVD010000456.1 GCA_023432075.1 Pseudomonadota bacterium
GAAGGAGGGTAGGCAATGCAAAAGTCCGTCACCGTGGAAATGCTGGCCGAGTTTGCGGCCGCCTGGAACCGGCACGATATCGACGCCTTGATGTCGTTCATGAGCGAAGACTGCGTGTTCGAGACCGTGGGCGGCCCGGAGCAGTACGGCAGCCGCCACGCGGGTCCGGAGGCGGTGCGCGCGGCCTTTGCCGCGGCCTGGAAGAACTTTCCGGACGCGCAGTGGGCAAACGGACGGCACTGGGTGGCCGGCGACCGCGGCGTGTCCGAGTCCACGTTTTGCGGCACGGCGGCGGACGGCTCGCGGGTGGAGGCCGACATGGTCGACGTGTTCACCTTCAAGGACGGCAAGATCCAGGTGAAGAACGCCTTTCGCAAGCAGCGTCCGGCCTTGCCGGCAAAGGCCTAGATTCCGTCATGGATACGCAAATGTCGGTCGGCATTCCCCGCCCGGCGCCCGCGTCCGGCGCCGCCCTCAACGCCTACAACCCGGCCTACGATCCGCTGGTGTCGCCGCCCGGCCAGGGCCAGGACTACGCGCCGACTTACTGGGTGGCGACGGCCGGCGCGCCGCCCGAGGACGATGGGCCCATCAACGGCGACATCGACGCCGACGTCGTAATCGTCGGCTCGGGCTTCACCGGACTGTCGGCCGCGCTGGCGCTGGCGCGCGACTTCGGCGTGAAGGCGGTCGTGCTGGAAGCCAACCGCGCAGTCTGGGGCTGCACCAGCCGCAATGGCGGCCAGGGTCAGAACGCGTCCGGCCGCCTGTATCGTTCGCAGTGGATTGAGCGCTGGGGTCTGGACACGGCCAAGCGCCTGGATGCCGAGATCCGCGAAGGATTCGAGTACTGGAAGAGCCTGGTGGCGCAGGTGGATTGCGATGCGCAACCCGGCGGCCACCTGTACACGGCGCATCGCCAGAAGAAAATGGCCTTCCTGCAAAACGAAGCGCGCGTGATGCGCGACGTCTTCGGCTACGACACCCGGATGCTCAGCAGCGCGGAACTGCGCGAACGATACGTGGACGACCGCGAGGCCGTGGGCGCCATGCACGAGCCGGATGGCGTCGGCGTGCATCCGCTCAAGCTGGCGTACGGCTATCTGCGGCAGGCGCGGGCGCTGGGGGTGCGCATTCATCCGTCCAGCCCCGTGCTGGGCTGGCACGTGGAAAACGGCGTCTACCGGCTGCAGACCCCCGGCGGCACGGTGCGCGCGCGCCGGGTGGCGTTTGCCACCGGCGGCTACACCGCGCAGGGCGTGAACCGGCTGCTGGACAATCGCATCATGCCGGTGCTGTCCAACTCCATGGTCACGCGCGAGCTCTCGCCGGCCGAACGCGAGGCGGCGGGTTTGAAGAGCACGGTGTTCATCACCGACACACGCACGCTGCGCTTTTACTACCGCCTGCTGCCCGACGGCCGCATGCAGATCGGCAGCCGCAGCGCGCTGCGCGGCGCGGATGCCGAGAACCCCCGGCACCTTGCGCTGCTGCGTGAAGGCCTGGCGCGCAAATTTCCCGCGCTGCGCGGCGTGGATGTGGCTTACTCGTGGTGGGGCTGGGTGGACGTCAGCCACGACATGATGCCGCGCGTGACGCAGCCCGATCCCGCGCAGCAGGTGTATTACGCCTTCGGCTACGGCGGCAACGGCGTGGCATTCTCGGCCCACGCCGGCAGGCGGCTGGCGCAACGCATGATGGGCAAGGACGGCATTGCGTGGAACCTGCCGATCTACGACACGCCGCTGCCAGGCCACCTGTTCGCGCCCTTCCGCCGCATTGGGCAGGGGTTGTTGTACCGGTGGTACTACCTGCGCGACGAACTGCTCTAACGGTGCGAAGGCGTCAGACACCGTCAAGCACAAGATCCTGCGCCGCGCGGCGCTGTGCGTCGACCACCTTGGCCAGCCGCGCGATGCCCGGCTCGATGTGCTCGGGACGGATCGACGTGAACCCCACGCGCAGGAAGTTGCGGGGCGCGTTGGCGCCATCCATGAAGAACACGTCGCCCGGCTCGACCACCACGCCTTCGGCCAGGGCGGCTTCGGAAAGCGCCACCGCATTGAGCCAGGGCGGGCCCTGCAGCCAGCACGACGACGATCCGGTGATGGGGATGACCGTGAAGTCCGGCAGGTGCCGCGCCAGCGCCTGCGCCAGTTCGGCGCCACGCTTCTGGTAAGCCTGCGACTGGCGCCGCAGCAGCGAATGGTGGTGCCCCAGCGAGATGAACAGCGAGAACGCGCGCTGGATATACGCCGACGGGTGGCGCAACATCAGGCGGCGCAGCGCGCGCAGTTCGGCCGCCAGCTCGCGCGGCGCGACGATGTAGCCGATGCGCAGCCCCGGCGCGAACGACTTGGCAAGGCTTCCCACATAGATCACGCGCCCGTCGCGGTCCAGGCTCTTTAACGCGGGGATCGCGCCTTCGCCCCAGCGGCTTTCGCTTTCGAAGTCGTCTTCGATGATGAGGCTGTCGGCCTGCCGCGCCAGCGCCAGAAGGCCGGCGCGACGCTCCATCGACAGCGTGACGGTGGTGGGACACTGATGGCCCGGTGTGACGAACAGGTAGTCGCATCCCAGCAGCTGCGTGCCGGTGCGCAGGCCCTGTTCGTCCACGGGCAGCGGCAACAGGTGGCGGGTGTGGCTGGCAAAGATATTGCGCGCGTCCGGATAGCCCGGGTCTTCCATGCCGACCACCGTGTCTTCGTTCACCAGCAGGTCGGCAAGCAGATAAAGCGCGTGCTGCGCGCCAACCGTGATGACGATCTCTTCGGCGTCCGCCCATACGCCGCGGCGCAGCAGCACCTGCGTGCGGATCTGTTCGATGAGCGCCGGGTCGTCATGCGTGATGAGATCCGGCGCCCAACTGCGGATGTCCAGCACCGACAGCGCCTTGATGCAGCACTCGCGCCATTCCGCGGTGGGAAAAAGGTCCTGGTCGAACTGGCCGTAGACAAAAGGGTAGGGCTGCTTCTGCCAGTCG
>JAEYVD010000491.1 GCA_023432075.1 Pseudomonadota bacterium
GGCGTGCACCCCGACTACGAAGACACGCCGGACCCGACGCCCGAGGAATTGGTGCGGCTGGCCGAGCATCCCAAGGTCGTGGCCATCGGCGAAACCGGGCTGGACTACTACCGGCTGTCCGAACCGCTGGATTGGCAGCGGGAACGTTTCCGCCGCCACATCCGCGCCGCGCGTGACGCCGGCCTGCCGCTCATCGTGCACACGCGATCGTCCGCCGAGGACACCGTGCGCATGCTGCGCGAGGAAAAGGCGGCCGAGGCGGGCGGCGTGATGCACTGCTTCACCGAAACCTGGGAAGTTGCGCAAGCCGCGCTGGACCAGAACTTCTACATTTCGTTGTCGGGCATCGTGACGTTCAAGAATGCGCAGATCGTGCATGAAGTGGCCGCCAAGGTTCCGCTGGACCGGCTGCTGATCGAAACCGATTCGCCCTACCTGGCCCCAGTGCCGTTTCGCGGCAAGCTCAACGATCCGTCCAAGGTGATCCACGTGGCCGAAAAGATCGCGGACCTGCGCGGCATCACGGCTGCCGAGGTCGCACGCGCTTCCACCGACAATTTCTTCAAGCTTTTCAGCAAGATAAAGAAATAGGTCGATCCAATTATTTGAATCTGCATCCTAGGACAGCCATGGCCATCCGCATCGCCTCCGCCCACAAAGCCCTTCTGACGTGCAGCCGCGCCGGCCTGCTTGCGCTGGCCATTGGCCTGGCCGCGCCCACTGTGCAGGCGGCCAACCCGGCCGACTGGTGGGTCTACGTCGCCAACGATTACCCCGACGACATCCGCGACCTGCTGGCGCAGGGGTCGGATCCCAACGTGCGCTACAAGAACGGCCAGCCAGCCATCATGCGCGCGGTCGTGGACAATGCCTGGAAGGTGTTCGACGTGCTCGCCGCGGACAAGCGCACCGACGTCAATGCCGAGAACCCGGCGGGCGAAACGCCGCTGATGTACCTGGCCATTGCCGGCCAGACCGAGCGCGCCAAGAAGCTGATTGCGCGCGGCGCCCAGGTCAATCGCCTGGGATGGACGCCGCTGCACTACGCCGCCTCCAAGGGGCAGATGGAAATGGCGCGCCTGCTGCTCGCGAACAAGGCGATGGTCAACGCGCCGGCGCCCAATGGCGAAACGCCGCTCATGATGGCAGCGCTGTCTGGCCGCAAACCCATGGTCGAATTGCTGATCCGGTCTGGGGCCGACGTCACCACCCAGGACACGAAGGGGCAGGACGCGGCTGCGTGGGCGGCCACGGGCAAGTCGGCGTCGCTGGCCGCGGAGCTGACGGCCATGGCCCAGAAGGAAGCGGACGCCAAGCGCAAACGCCGCGCGTCGGCGCAGGGGGCGCCGCAGGAGCAGGGCGCCGTGCAACCCGCCGAGGCACCCGCGTCGGTCCCGGAGCCTGCGGCCCCGGAGTCGGCCGCCGCCGCGCCGGCGGGTGGCGGTGTGAAGGGTGTCTCTGGCGTCGGGCTGTCGGATTACGAGAAGCCGCCCGCGCCCTGATCGGCGTTCTGCTCGCCGGTCTGACCGGTTTGCTTACCTGCGCCGCACCCGCTGCCATCCCATCACACCCGCCGCTTGGCGGGTTTTTTGCGTCCGGAATTCGGGGTTTTCCCTTGCGATTCTCAATCGGTGGGAAAAAATAGAAGTGAAACCGCCACAAATTGATAATCTGGCTTCCATATTGCTGGGAGTTAAGTCGTTATGTCGGAAACGTCTGTCGGGGCGGGCGCGGATCGCGTCCTGTATGTGCTAGCCACCTTGGCCCGGCACGACGGCCCGCTCAGCATTGCCGCGCTGGCCGACAGGACGGGCCTTGCGCAAAGCACGCTGTACCGGCAGATTGCGCTCCTTAAACGCTGGGGGTTCGTTGCCGAACACGAAGGCGAGTACGGACCCGGGCCGCTGTGTGTGCAGCTCGCGTGGGGTTTTGACCAGTCATCGTTCCTGATTCATGAGGCGCAGCCCGACATGGCTGCGCTTGCCGCATCGTCCGGCGAAACCATCGGACTGCTTGTCGCCGTGAAGGACCAGGCCGTGTGCCTGGACATGGTGGAAAGCCAGCATCCGCTGCGCTGCTCGTTCACCAAGGGCCGCGGACTGCCGCTAGCGCGGGGCGCGTCGGCCAAGTCGCTGCTGGCGTTCATGCCGCAGGCCCGGCTGCAGGCGGCGCTTGCCTACCTGGCCAACGAGGCCGCCGTGGATGCCGACCGGCTGGCGAGCGAGCTGGAAACCATTCGCGACCAAGGCTATGCCGTGACCGACAGCGAGGTCGACGCCGGCGTCTGGGGCGTCAGCGTGCCGATCTTCCAGCGGCCGAACCAGGCCGTGGCCTCGATCACGCTGATGGCGCCGTCCACCCGCGCCGCGCAGCATCCCGACGCGCTGATCGAGATGACCCTGGCCGCCGCCCGCCGAATCTCCGAGCGCCTGAAGGCCGCCTGACGCCGCATTGCACACCCTCTTACCTCCCGTCGTACCCACTTCCATAGGACCCACTATGATGAATCGCCGCACTCTGCTGTCTGCCGCCCTGTCCCTGAGCCTCGCCTGCGCCGCTGGCGCCGCGCATGCCCAGGAAACGATCCGCGCCGTCACCGACGCCACCTTCCCGCCGATGGAATTCGTCAAGGACGGCAAGCGCACCGGCTTTGACATCGAACTGGTCGAAGCGCTGGCCGGGGCGATAGGCAAGAAGGTCGAGTGGATCGACATCGACTTCAAGGGCCTGATTCCCGCGCTGCAAGCCGGCCGCGCCGATATCGCGGTGTCCGCCATCTACATCACGCCCGAGCGCAGCAAGGTTGTCGACTTCACCGACCCGTACTACGCGGGCGGCCTGGTGGTCCTGACCAAGGCCGACGGCCCGATCAAGACGCTCAAGGATCTGGAAGGCCGCAAGGTGTCGGTGCAGGTCGGCACGAAGTCGGTGAACTACCTGAAGGAGCACTTCCCCAAGGTCCAGCGCGTGGAAGTCGAAAAGAACCAGGAGATGTTCAACCTGGTGCAGATCGGCCGCGCCGATGCCGCCGTGACGGGCAAGCCCGCCGCCAAGCTGTTCGCGCAAAGCACCAACGGCCTGACCGTGCTGGACGAGCAGATCACGACCGAGGACTACGGCATCGCCGTGCCCAAGAACAAACCTGAACTCACGCGCGAACTGAATGCCGCGCTGCAGAAGCTGAAGGCCGATGGCAGCTACCAGGCCATCGTGAACAAGTGGTTCGAGGCGCCCGCGAAATGAACCTGGATTTTTCTCCCGTCTTCGCCGACTTCGACGCGCTCTTGCGGGGCGCGGTGGTCACCATCGAGGTGACCGCCGGCGCCTTGCTGCTGGGCTGCGTGATGGGACTGCTGGTCGGCATTGGCCGGCTCAACCCGCAGCGTCGCGTCATCTATCACTTGTGCAGCACGTATCTGCTGTTCTTTCGCGGCACGCCGCTGCTGGTGCAGCTTTTCATCTGGTTCTTCGGGCTGCCCCAGTTCGGCGTGACGCTGCCGGCGTTCGCTTGCGGCGTGCTGGGCCTGGGCATGTACTCCGGGGCCTACGTGTCGGAAATCGTGCGGGGCGCGATCCAGTCGGTGGATCGCGGCCAGACGGAAGCGGCGCGTTCGCTGGGCATGTCGTCCGCGCAGGCCATGCGCATCATCATCCTGCCGCAGGCAGTGGTGCGCATGATTCCGCCGCTGGGCAACGAGTTCATTGCGCTGATCAAGAACTCGGCGCTGGTGTCGCTGTTGACCATTCACGATCTGATGCACGAAGGGCAGAAGATCATCAGCGTGTCTTACCGCTCGCTGGAAACCTACCTGGTGGTGGCATTGATCTATCTGGCCCTGACCACGATCG
>JAEYVD010000514.1 GCA_023432075.1 Pseudomonadota bacterium
TCTTCCGCACCTCGTTCACCAACTGGCAGCCGGCCTACGCCATGGGCCCGGTCGCGTACGCCAAGGGCCACAAGACCGCCGTGACCATCACCTGGAAGTACGCGGCGGGCGACGAGGCCATCGGCGGCTTCAAGGAAGGTTTCGAGAAGGCCGGCGGCAAGGTTGTGCGCGAACTGAGCCTGCCGTTTCCGAACGTGGAATTCCAGTCGCTCCTGACAGAGATCGCCGCGCTCAAGCCCGACATGGTCTTCACCTTCTTTGCCGGCGGCGGCGCCGTGAAGTTCGTGCAGGACTACCACGCGGCAGGCCTGGACAAGACGATTCCGCTGTACGGCTCGGGCTTTTTGACGGACGGCACGCTGCAGGCGCAGGGCGCGTCCGCGCAGGGGCTCTTGACCACGCTGCACTATGCCGACGGCCTGAACACGCCGCGCGACAACGCCTTCCGCGCCGATTATTCCAAGGCGTACAAAATGCCGCCGGACGTCTACGCGGTGCAGGGCTACGACGCCGCGCAGCTCATGCAGTCGGGTCTCGCCGCCGTGAAGGGCGACTTCACGAAGAAGGACGACTTCCGCAGCGCCATGCGCACGGCCACCGTGGACAGCCCGCGCGGCACATTCACGCTGTCCAAGGCCGGCAACCCGGTGCAGGACATCTACCTGCGCCGCGTCGACGGCCTGGAAAACAAGGTCGTCGAGGTCGCGGTGCAGAAGCTGGCCGACCCCGCCCGCGGCTGCAAGCTGTAGCCCGCCGAACGCGTCCGCCACGGGAGGCCCCATGGACATCAGCATCCTGCTCATCCAGAGCCTGAACGCATTCCAGTACGGCTTGCTGCTGTTCCTGGTGGCCAGCGGATTGACGCTGATCTTCGGGATCATGGGCATCATCAACCTGGCGCACGGCAGCTTCTACATGATCGGCGCGTACATGGCGTTCGCGCTGGGTCCGCTGGTCGACCGGTGGCTAGGCGGCGGATTTCTCACCACGCTGGCCGTCTGCGTGCTGGCGGCCGGCGTGTTGGGATACCTGCTGGAAGCCGCGTTCTTCAGCTACCTGTACAAGCGCAATCACCTGCAGCAGGTGCTGATGACGTACGGCCTGATCCTGGTGTTCGAGGAACTGCGCAGCATCCTGGTGGGCAACGACGTGCATGGCGTGCCGCTGCCCGCATGGCTGCGCGGCAGCATCGCGCTGGGCGACGTGATGACCTATCCCGTCTACCGCCTTTTCATTTCCGCCGTGGGCATCGTCGTCGCGCTGCTGCTGTACTGGATGATCTCGCGCACGCGGCTGGGCATGATGCTGCGCGCCGGCGCCAGCAACCGCGAAATGATCAGCTCGCTGGGCATCGACATCAACAAGCTCTACCGCGTCGTGTTCGCCGCCGGCGTGGCGCTGGCGGCGCTGGCCGGCAGCATCGCCGCGCCCGTGTCGTCGGTGTATCCCGGCATGGGCAACGGCGTGCTCATCATCTGTTTCGTCGTGGTGGTGATCGGCGGCATCGGGTCGATTCGCGGCGCCTTCCTGGCCGCGATGCTGGTCGGCTTTGCCGAGACCTTCGGCCAGGTGCTGTTCCCATCCGCCGCGGGTGTGCTGGTCTATCTGCTGATGGCCTTCATTCTGCTTTGCAAGCCCGAAGGGCTGTTCAAACAGGGCTAGGTCCTGTCGACCTCAAAAGGACCCACGCATGCGCGCGCCTCTGCTCAACCGACTCTTGCCCATCGCCACGCTGCTGGCGCTGGCGGCCTTTTCCTTCAGCGCCAGCGACTACTACACCGGCCTGGCGGTGAAGATCATGATCTACGCGATCTTCGCGCTCAGCCTGCAACTGCTGGTGGGCGGCGCGGGGTTGGTGAGCCTGGGCCACGCCGCGTTCTTCGGCATCGGCGCCTACGTGGCGGCGCTGTTGTCGCCCGAGTCGGAAGCGGCCAGCCTGTGGTGGCTGCTGCCGGCCGCCCTTCTGGCGGCCGCCGCGTACGCGCTGGTGACCGGGGCGCTGGCGCTGCGCACGCGCGGCGTGTACTTCATCATGGTCACGCTGGCGTTCTCGCAGATGGCGTACTACGTGTTTCACGACACCAAGATCGGCGGCGGCAGCGACGGCATCTACCTGTACTTCCGGCCGGAACTCTCATTGGGCGGCTGGATGCCGTTTGATTTGGGCAATGCAGGCACGTTCTATTTCTTTGTCCTTGCCTGCCTGGCGCTGACGTGGGGTTTTCTGGCGTTGCTGCGCCGCTCGCCGTTCGGCGCGGCGCTCGCCGGCATCCGCATCAATGAACAGCGCATGCGCGCGGCAGGCTATTCGACCTATCCCTACAAGCTCGCCGCCTATGTCGTCGGCGCCACGCTGGCCGGCCTGGCGGGCTTTCTGTTCGCGCTGAAAGACGGCTTCGTCACACCAGAGCTATTGGCCTGGGAACAGTCCGGGCTGGTGCTGCTGATGGTCATCCTGGGCGGCATGGGCAGCCTGGGCGGCGCCGTGCTGGGCACCGTGGCGATGGTGCTGTTGCAAGAGCTGTTCCAGTCGCAAGACCTGTTTGGCGACTACGCGCGCCATTGGCATTTGCCGCTGGGCCTGGCGATCATCGCGCTGGTGGCCCTGTTGCCGAACGGACTGGCAGGCCTGCCGGCCCAATGGCGCGAAGGCCGCCAGGCGCGCGCCGCGGACGTTCGCAAAGACGCGGCGCCCCCAGCTCGCGCGGAAACCAAACCGGCGGCCGCACGCCTGCCCCTCCAGGGAGAACGCCATGTCTGATGTCCTGCTCTCGGCCGCCGCGGTCACGCGCCGCTTCGGCGGTCTTACCGCGGTCAACGGCGTGTCGCTCGATCTGCTGCGCGGCCAGGTGCATGCCGTGATCGGCACCAACGGCGCGGGCAAGTCCACGCTCATCAACATTCTGTCGGGAGAACTGGCGGCCAGCAGCGGACAGGTCACGCTGGGCAGCCGCGACATCACCGCCTGGCCTCAGCCCGAACGGGCGCGCGCGGGGCTCGGCCGCAGCTACCAGCGATCCACGATCTTTCCCGAACTGAGTGTGTTTGAAAACTGCCGGCTGGCCGCGCAGGCTAGCCGGCAGCGCTTCTGGCACTGGTGGCGCGATGCCGCCAGCTGCCGGCGCAGCGCCGAATTGGCGGGCGCGGCGCTGGACCGCACGGGCCTGACCGGCGACGCGCGGCAACCGGCCGGCCTGCTGCCGCACGGCCGCAAGCGCCAACTTGAGATCGCCATGTGCCTGGCGGGCGAGCCGCAGGTGCTGCTGCTGGACGAACCGCTGGCGGGCATGGGCCCCGAGGAAACCGACCGCATCCTGGATCTGCTGCAGACACTGAAGGCCGGCCACGCCATCCTGCTGGTCGAACACGACATGGACGCCGTGTTCCGCATTGCCGAAACCATCACCGTCATGGTCAACGGCAGCGCCATCGCCAGCGGCGCCCCCGCACAGATCCGCGCCAATCCGGAGGTGCGCACCGCCTACCTGGGCGAAGACGGACAAGGAGCACATTGATGCACGCGCTGATCGAAGCAGACGGCCTGCATGTGTACTACGGCGCCAGCCATGTCCTGCGGGGCGTGGACATGCACATCGCGCCGGGCGAATCCGTGGGACTAGTGGGCCGCAATGGCATGGGCAAAACCACGCTCATCCGCAGCCTGATGGGCCACGTGAAAAGCGCCCAAGGCAACGTGCGGGTGCGCGGCAGCGACCTCACCCACGCGCAGCCCCATGCCATCGCCCGGATGGGAGTGGCCTATGTGCCCGAGGGACGCGGCATCTTTCCCAACCTGAACGTGCGCGAGAACCTGCAGGTGGCGGCGCGCCCGGGCAAGCGCGCGGGCCAGGACTGGACCTATGCGCGTGTGCTGGACACGTTTCCCCGGCTGCGCGAACGTCTGGGCCACGGCGGCCAGCAATTATCGGGCGGCGAACAGCAGATGCTGGCCATCGGCCGCGCGCTGATGACCAACCCCGACCTCCTGATTTTGGACGAGGCCACCGAGGGCCTGGCGCCGCTGATCGTGGCGGAGATCTGGCGCATCATCCGCGAGATCCGCGCCACCGGCATGTCCACGCTGATCGTGGACCGCAACTACCGCGCGGTGTTGGAACACACCGACCGGTGCCTGGTGATGGAAAAGGGATTGATCGTGCAGGATGGCGACAGCGCATCGCTGGCCCGGCAGCCCGAGCAATTGACGCGCTATCTGGGGGTGTAGCGGCGCGGCGCTTGGGAAGAAGATCCACGAAGCGTCCGCGCCACGGCGGCAACCGTCAGATCACCGCTTCGATCAGGAAGGGACCGCGCCGCTTCAGGCCTTCGGCCAGCGCGCGCGCAAAGCCTTCGACCGTATCCACGCTGACCGCTTCCACCCCCATGCCGCGGGCCAGATGGGTCCATTCAAGATGCGGGTCCTGCAGGTCCAGCATGCGGCGCGCATTGCGGCCCGGTTCCTGCACGCCCACGTTCTTCATCTCGCCATGCAGCGTGGCGTAGGAACGGTTGGCCAGGATGATGGTGAGGCAATCCAGGTTTTCGCGCGCCTGCGTCCACAAGGCTTGCAGCGTGTACATGCCGCTGCCGTCCGCCTGCAAGGTCACCACCTTGCGGTCGGGGCACGCCACTGCCGCGCCCGTCGCCAGCGGCAGCCCGATGCCGATCGCGCCGCCCGTCAGCATCAGCCAGTCGTGCGGCGCGCTGCTGACGCTGTACAGCGGAAACTCGCGGCCTTGCGTGATGGACTCGTCGCAGACGATGGCCTGTTCGGGCAGATGAT
>JAEYVD010000588.1 GCA_023432075.1 Pseudomonadota bacterium
TAACGGGAAGCCCGTGTCGCGGAAGGTTTTCCTGCATCGTCTCGAGTGAAGCACTCGTAAAGGTGAAGCGATATGTCTTCGGAAATAGAATCTCTATCCACGTCTTACCTCTTTGGGGGTAATGCCCCGTATGTCGAGGAGCTTTACGAAGCCTACCTCGATAACCCCGGTTCGGTACCTGACAACTGGCGCGAGTATTTCGACCAATTGCAGCACGCTCCCGCAACCGACGGCCAGGAATCCACTCGCGACCAGGCCCATGCTCCCATCGTCGAATCGTTCGCCCAGCGCGCCAAGGCCAATGCCTTCGTGCAACGCGCCGCCGAACCCGACCTGAGCGTGGCCAGCAAGCAGGTTTCGGTGCAATCGCTGATTGCCGCCTACCGTTCGCTGGGTTCGCGCTGGGCCGACCTCGATCCGCTCAAGCGCCAGGAACGTCCGCCGATCCCCGAGCTCGATCCCGCCTTCTACGGCCTGACCGAAGCTGATCTGGACCAGACGTACTCGGCCACCAACACCTACTTCACGACCGCCAGCACGATGACGCTGCGCGACATCCTGAAGGCGCTGCGCGACACCTACTGCCGCAGCATCGGTGCAGAATTCACCCACATCTCCGACCCCGCCGCCAAGCGCTGGATCCAGGAACGCCTGGAAACCACGTTGGGCGCGCCCACGTACACGCCGGAAGAAAAGCGCCACATCCTTCAGCAGCTCACCGAGTCCGAAGGCCTGGAACGCTTCCTGCACACCAAGTACGTCGGCCAGAAGCGCTTCTCGCTGGAAGGCGGCGAAAGCTTCATTGCCTCGATGGACGAAGTGGTCAACCACGCCGGTGAAAACGGCGTTCAGGAAATCGTGGTCGGCATGGCCCACCGCGGCCGCCTGAACCTGCTCGTGAACATCATGGGCAAGATGCCCGGCGACCTGTTCGCCGAGTTCGAAGGCAAGCACGCCGAAGGCCTGACCGACGGCGACGTGAAGTACCACAACGGCTTCTCGAGCGACCTGTCCACGCGCGGCGGCCCCGTCCACCTGTCGCTGGCGTTCAACCCGTCGCACCTTGAGATCGTCAACCCCGTCGTCGAAGGCAGCGCACGCGCCCGCCAGGAACGCCGCGGCGATGCCGAAGGCAAGCAAGTGCTGCCGGTGCTGGTGCACGGCGACGCAGCCTTTGCCGGCCAGGGCGTCGTGATGGAAACCCTGAACCTGGCGCAGACGCGCGGCTACGGTACGGGCGGCACGCTGCACATCGTCATCAACAACCAGATCGGCTTCACCACGTCCGACCCGCGTGACTCGCGTTCGACGCTGTATTGCACCGACGTGGTCAAGATGATCGAAGCCCCGGTGTTCCACGTCAACGGCGACGATCCCGAAGCCGTGGTGTTCGTCACCAAGCTGGCGCTGGACTACCGTCTGCAATTCCGCCACGACGTCGTCGTGGACATCGTCTGCTTCCGCAAGCTCGGCCACAACGAGCAGGACACCCCGTCGCTGACGCAGCCCCTGATGTACAAGCGCATCGGCCACCACCCCGGCACGCGCAAGCTGTACGCCGACAAGCTGACCACGCAAGGCGTGCTGGCCGACGGCGAAGCCGATCAGCTGGTCAAGGACTACCGTCAGCTCATGGAAGACGGCCAGCGCACCATCGAACCGGTGCTGACCGACTACAAGAGCAAGTACGCCATCGACTGGTCGCCGTTCTTGGGCGCCAAGTGGACCGACCAGGCCGACACCGCCGTGCCGCTGGCTGAACTCAAGCGCATCGGCGAACGCATCACCACCGTGCCGGAAGGCTTCACGGTGCACCCGCTGGTCGCCAAGCTGCTGAACGACCGCCGCACCATGGCCAAGGGCGAAATGAACCTGGACTGGGGCATGGGCGAACACCTCGCCTTCGCGACCCTGGTGTCCTCGGGCTACGCCATCCGCATCACCGGTCAGGATTCGGGCCGCGGCACGTTCACGCACCGCCATGCCGTGCTGCACGACCAGAACCGCGAACGCTGGAACGACGGCACCTACATTCCGCTGCAGAACGTGTCGGAAGGCCAGGCGCCGTTCACCGTCATCGACTCCGTGCTGTCCGAAGAGGCGGTGCTGGGCTTTGAATACGGCTTCTCCAGCGCCGAACCCAACACGCTGGTCATCTGGGAAGGCCAGTTCGGCGACTTCGTCAACGGCGCCCAGGTCGTGATCGACCAGTTCATCAGCTCCGGCGAAGCCAAGTGGGGCCGCCAGTCGGGCCTGACGCTGATGCTGCCGCACGGCTACGAAGGCCAGGGTCCCGAGCACTCGTCGGGCCGCATCGAGCGCTTCCTGCAGCTGTGCGCCGACAACAACATGCAAGTGGTTCAGCCGACCTCGGCTTCGCAGATCTTCCACGTCCTGCGCCGCCAGATGATCCGTCCGTTCCGCAAGCCGCTGGTGCTGTTCACGCCGAAGTCGCTGCTGCGCAACAAGGACGCCGGTTCGCCCCTGACCGATCTGGCCGGCGGCAGCTTCCGCCCGGTCATCGGCGAGGTCGACGAGGCCATCGACGCCAGCAAGGTCAAGCGCGTGCTGGCTTGCTCGGGCAAGGTGTACTACGACCTGGTCAACGCCCGCCGCGAGCGTGGCGCCGACAACGTCGCCATCATCCGCGTCGAGCAGCTGTATCCGTTTGCGCACAAGTCGTTCGAAGCCGAACTGCGCAAGTACCCCAAGGCAACCGAAGTGATCTGGGTGCAGGACGAACCCCAGAACCAAGGCGCCTGGTTCTACGTTCAGCATCACGTGTACGAGAACATGGTCGAAGGCCAGAAGCTTGGCTACGCAGGCCGTGCCGCGTCGGCATCGCCGGCCGTGGGCTACCTGGCCAAGCACCAGGAGCAGCAGAAGGCCCTGATCGAAACGGCCTTCGCGCCCAAGTTCAAGGTCATGTTGACGAAGTAACCCTTACTTGATGCACGCGCCGCGGGCGGCAAGCGTTCCGGAACCCCGTTTCGAACCTTGCCGCGCCGCGTGACAAGAACACACACTCTACGGAATAAACAAAATGGCTATTACCGACGTCGTCGTTCCCCAACTTTCCGAATCCGTTTCCGAAGCGACCCTGCTGACCTGGAAGAAGCAGCCGGGCGCTGCCGTTGAAGCCGACGAAATCCTGATCGAAGTCGAAACCGACAAGGTCGTGCTGGAAGTGCCGGCCCCCGCCTCGGGCGTGCTGTCCGAAATCGTCAAGGGCGATGGCAGCACCGTGACCTCCGGCGAAGTGCTGGCCCGCATCGACACCGCCGCCAAGGCCGCCGCCGCCGCCACCGCACCGGCCGAAGCCCCCAAGGCCGCTGAGCAAGCCGCCGCCGCGCCCGCGCCCGCCGCTGCCGCCCCGGCTTCGACCGCCGCTGCCGGCGTCGCTTCGCCCGCCGCCTCGAAGATCCTGGCCGAGAAGGGCGTTGACGCCGCTTCCGTGTCGGGCACCGGCCGTGATGGCCGCGTGACCAAGGGCGACGCCCTGGCCGCCAGCGCCCAGCCCAAGGCCGCGCCGGCCAAGGCTGCCGCCGCGCCCGCCCCGACCACGCTGTCGCTGGACGGCCGTCCGGAACAGCGCGTGCCGATGAGCCGCCTGCGCGCCCGCATCGCCGAGCGCCTGCTGCAATCGCAGCAGGAAAACGCGATCCTGACCACGTTCAACGAAGTCAACATGCAGGCCGTCATCGACCTGCGCGCCAAGTACAAGGACAAGTTCGAAAAGGAACATGGCATCAAGCTGGGCTTCATGTCGTTCTTCGTCAAGGCTGCCGTTGCCGCGCTGAAGAAGTACCCGCTGATCAACGCCTCGATCGACGGCAAGGACATCATCTACCACGGCTACTTCGACATCGGTATCGCTGTCGGCAGCCCGCGTGGCCTGGTGGTGCCGATCCTGCGCAACGCCGACCAGCTGTCGATCGCCGACATCGAGAAGACCATTGCCGACTTCGGCCGCCGCGCCGCTGACGGCAAGCTGGGCATCGAAGAAATGACCGGCGGCACGTTCTCGATCTCCAACGGCGGCGTGTTCGGCTCGATGCTGTCGACCCCGATCATCAACCCGCCGCAATCGGCCATCCTGGGCGTGCACGCCACGAAGGATCGCGCCGTCGTCGAAAACGGCCAGATCGTCATCCGCCCGATGAACTACCTGGCCCTGTCCTACGACCACCGCATCATCGACGGCCGCGAAGCCGTGCTGGGCCTGGTCGCCATGAAGGACGCCCTGGAAGATCCGCAGCGCCTGTTGCTGGACCTGTAATCTCGACGCCCCTGGCCGGCGCCGAGCGCGACCCGCAAGTCGCGCGGCGCCCGGGCCGGCTCCCCGCCGGCCCGCAGCACGACCACGCTGGGCGGCAAGTGCGCTTCTTCATCCCTCATTCGCGAGAACACTATGTCCAAACAATTTGACGTCGTCGTGATCGGCGCAGGCCCCGGCGGCTACATCGCCGCCATCCGCGCCGCGCAGCTCGGCATGTCGGTCGCCTGCATCGACGCCTGGCAGAACGGCCAAGGCGGCCCGGCTCCCGGCGGCACCTGCACCAACGTCGGCTGCATCCCGTCCAAGGCGCTGCTGCAATCGTCGGAACACTACGAGCAAGCCAACCACCACTTCGCCGAGCACGGCATCGAAGTCAAGGGCGTGAGCCTGAAGCTCGACACGCTGATCGGCCGCAAGAACACGGTGGTCAAGCAGAACAACGACGGCATCCTGTACCTGTTCAAGAAGAACAAGGTCACGTTCTTCCACGGCAAGGGTGCGTTCAGCGGCCAGGTGGAAGGCGGCTGGGCCATCAAGGTCACCGGCACCGCCGAGGAAGACCTGGTTGCCAAGCACGTCGTGGTCGCCACCGGCTCGTCGGCGCGTGAACTGCCCGGCCTGCCGTTCGACGAAAAGATCGTGCTGTCCAACGACGGCGCACTGAACATCGGCGCCGTGCCCAAGACGCTGGGCGTCATCGGCGCTGGCGTGATCGGTCTGGAAATGGGCAGCGTGTGGCGCCGCCTGGGTTCCGAAGTCACCATCCTGGAAGCGATGCCGGAATTCCTGGCTGCCGCCGACGGGCAAGTGGCCAAGGAAGCTCTCAAGGCCTTCACCAAGCAAGGCCTGAACATCCAGATGGGCGTCAAGATCGGCGAGATCAAGGCGACCGCCAAGTCCGTGACCGTGCCTTACGTCGACGCCAAGGGCGCCGAGCAGAAGCTGGTCGTGGACAAGCTGATCGTCTCGATCGGCCGCGTGCCCTACACCGGCGGCTTGAACGCCGACGCCGTGGGCCTGAAGCTGGACGAACGCGGCTTCGTGGCCGTGGACGGCGACTGCAAGACCAACCTGCCGAACGTCTGGGCGGTGGGCGACGTGGTGCGCGGCCCGATGCTGGCGCACAAGGCCGAGGAAGAGGGCGTTGCGGTTGCCGAGCGCATCGCTGGCCAGCATGGCCACGTCAACTTCGACACCGTGCCGTGGGTCATCTACACCTCGCCGGAAATCGCCTGGGTCGGCAAGACCGAACAGCAGCTCAAGGCCGAAGGCCGCGAGTACAAGGCGGGCAGCTTCCCGTTCCTGGCCAACGGCCGCGCCCGCGCGCTGGGCGACACCACCGGCTTTGCCAAGGTGATCGCCGATGCCAAGACCGATGAGGTCCTGGGCGTGCACATCGTGGGCCCGATGGCCTCGGAACTGATCTCGGAAGCCGTGACCATCATGGAATTCCGCGGCGCCGCCGAAGACATCGCCCGCATCTGCCACGCGCACCCGACCCTGTCGGAAGCCGTGAAGGAAGCCGCGCTGGCCGTGGACAAGCGCGCGCTGAACTTCTAAGCCGCGACTGACTGCTGCAAGACCGGGGGCGGGTTCCAGGACCCGCCCTTTTCTTTACCGCCATTACCATTTCAGCCTGATCCGGTTCCCCTATGAACGTCAGCGACTACTACGAACACGCATTGGCCGAACGCGGCTACAAGCCCGACGACGCGCAGAAGAAGGCGATCGACCGCTTGCAGCGCTATTACGACGAATGGGTCAAGTTCAAGTCGATGCGCTCGAACGC
>JAEYVD010000804.1 GCA_023432075.1 Pseudomonadota bacterium
TGGTGATTTATGTAATAAGCCAGATTCTATTTATTAATCTCGGGGCGTGCCCGATGATGCAGAAAAATGCCTGCGCCCATGCCGCGCAAGGCACTGCCCGGCCGCCGCGCGGCCAGCTGAAAATGGAGACAAATCATGCGCATCCGCACGCATCGCCGCCTCACGTCCTGTCGCAGGGGCCGCCCATGAACGCCCCCGAACATCCCATCCATATCGTCCCGCCCTGGCAAGGCGACGGTTCGCATCGCATCCCGTTTGGCGTCTACACCGACGCTGCGCTGCACCAACGCGAGCTGGAGCGCTTCTTCTACCGCGGCCACTGGAGCTACGTGGGTCTTGAAGCCGAGATCCCCAATCCCGGCGACTTCAAGCGCACGGTCGTGGGCGAGCGGTCCGTCATCCTGCTGCGCGACAACGACGGTGAAGTGCGCGTCGTGGAAAACGTCTGCGCCCATCGCGGCGTGCAGTTCTGCCGCGAACGCGCCGGCAACCGCAGCGAGTTCGTCTGCCCGTACCACCAATGGAATTACGACCTGCAAGGCAACCTGATCGGCGTGCCCTTTCGCCGCGGCGTCAAGCAGGACGGCAAGGTCAACGGCGGCATGCCGCCCGACTTCAAGCCCGAGGAACATGGTCTGACGAAGCTGGCGGTCGCCTGCCGCAACGGTGTCGTCTTTGCGTCCTTCGACCATGACGTCGAGCCGCTCGAAGACTACCTGGGCCCGGACATCGCACATTACTTCGACCGCGTCTTCGACGGCCGCGAACTCGTGATCCACGGCTACAGCCGCCAGCGCATTCCCGGCAACTGGAAGCTGATGCAGGAGAACATCAAAGACCCCTACCACCCCGGCCTCCTGCACACCTGGTTCGTCACCTTCGGGCTATGGCGCGCGGACAACCGGTCCGAACTGAAGATGGACCGCCACTTCCGCCACGCCGCCATGATTTCCACGCGCGGCCAGGGCGGCAAAAGCACCGTCACCAGCGGCGTGTCCAGCTTCAAGGAGCAGATGTCGCTGAACGACGACCGCTTCCTGGACATCGTGCAGGAACCCTGGTGGAACGGCCCCACCGCCGTACTCATGACGCTGTTCCCCAGCGTCATCATCCAGCAACAGGTGAACTCGCTGTCCACCCGCCACATCCAGCCCGTCGGCCATGACGCCTTCGACTTTGTCTGGACCCATTTCGGCTTTGCCGACGACACCCCCGACATGACCCAACGCCGCCTGCGCCAGGCCAACCTGTTCGGGCCCGCCGGTTTCGTGTCCGCCGACGACGGTGAAGTCATCGAATTCTCGCAATCCGGCTTCGAACAAAAGCCCTGGCACCGCAGCGTCGCCGAACTGGGCGGCAAGACCGCCGAAAACACCGACCACATGGTCACCGAAACGCTGATACGCGGCATGTACGCGTACTGGCGCCGCGTGATGGAGGCGTGACATGCTGGACTTTCCGCTCTATTACCAGCTCACCCGCCTCTACACCGACTACGCCGCCGCACTGGACGCCGGCGAATGGGAGAAATGGCCCGACTTTTTCGTGGAGGATTGCGTCTACAAGGTGCTGCCGCGCGAGAACTACGAACGCGGATTTCCGCTCGCGACCATGGCGTTCGAGAGCCGCGGAATGCTGAAGGACCGCATCTACGGCGCCACCGAAACCATCTTCCACGACCCCTACTACCAGCGCCATGTCGTGGGCGCGCCACGCGTGCTGCTGGCGCAGGACGGCCGCATCGACTCCGAAGCCAACTACGCCATCTTCCGCACCAAACCCAGCCAGCTCACCACCGTCTTCAACGTCGGCCGCTACCTGGACGTCATCCGACAGACGCCCGACGGCCTGAAATTCGAATCGCGGCTGTGCATCTTTGATAGCGAGCTGATCCCGAACTCGCTGATCTACCCCATCTGACCCGGAGACAAACAATGACTGTGCAATGGATCAAGGCCATCGGACGCGATGACGTGCCCGACGAAGACGTCATCGCCGTCGAGGCGGGCGGCAAGGAGATCGCGCTATACGGCGTCGACGGCGAGGTCTACGCCACCGACAACCTCTGTACGCACGGCAACGCCCGGCTGTGCGACGGCTTCCTTACCGGCCACGAAATCGAATGCCCCCTGCACCAGGGCCGCTTCGACATCCGCGACGGCCGCGCCCTGTGTTCCCCGCTGCGGGAAAACATCGCGACGTATCCCGTGCGGATCGAGGATGGCGTGGTGTTCGTGGCGTTATGAGTTATTTGCGCGCCGGACGCGGCGACGTGGCGTCGGGCCGTTGAGGACCCGCGGCGCTCTGGCATCGAGGCGCCCCCACCCCGACAGCCCTCAGACCGCCAGCCGCAAAGCCTCGTTCGCCGCCGCCATGCCCATGGCGGCGGTCACGGTAACCACCGACCCATAACCCGCGCAAGACAAGCCCTGCGGCGCCAGGTTCAACCCCGACGCGCCCATATCATCTTCACCTTCACGAGGGCGGGTCCACGCATCCGGCAAAATCGCCGGCTGGTCGAACCACAACGCATGCACGCCCATCTTCGGCACCCGCTTGAGCGCCTTGCCGTTCTTGTCCGACGCCCGCGGAAACCCATGCTCGCGCCGCAACTTGTTGCGCAGCTTCGAGAGCAGCGCATCATTGACCGCCCCCGACAGATCCCCCGCCCGCAACGCCAACGGATCCGTCTTCCCGCCCGCGCCGCCGCACAGCAGCATCGGCACCCCAAGCGCCCGCGCATGCAAAATCATCGCAATCTTCGCGGCCGCCTGATCCGTGCAATCGATGATGACCGTATAAGGCCCCGGCAACACCTCGCCCACGTTCTCCGGCGACACGAAGTCGTCCACCCGTGTGATGCGGCATTCCGGATTGATCGCCAACACCCGCTCGGCCATCGCGTCGACCTTGGATTGCCCAAGCGTCGAACTCAACGCATGGATCTGCCGATTGACGTTGGATTCGGCAATGTGATCCAGATCGATCAACGTCAACGCCCCCACCCCGCAACGAGCAAGCGCCTCCACCGTCCACGACCCCACGCCGCCCAGCCCGGCAACGGCAACATGGGCATTTCGGATACGCGAAGGCGCCTCAGGACCATAGAGGCGCGACAGCGCGCCAAAACGACGGTCGAGATCAGCGGGTTCAGGAATGAGTTCGGGCGAGTTCATGGACCGCATTTTATGGCAGCGGCCGCCAACCCACCTTCCCCATTCCTGCAGACCAGGTGTAGACAAGGCGAACAAGGTGTCTGACACTCCGCAGAGATTGCCGTCATCGGGCAAGGTGTCTGACACCCTGCAGAGACTGCCGTCATGCCAAAGATGTGCCCCAAGGGTGTCAGACACCGGCGCACTTTTCGAAACCCATCCAGATCCGGGAGGAGCCCACGAACAAGGTGCCTAACAAGGTGTCTGACACCCTACAGAGACTGCCGTCATACCAAGGA
>JAEYVD010000847.1 GCA_023432075.1 Pseudomonadota bacterium
ACAAGAAGTGTCGTTCGCCGTGCCCTCGGGCAATTTCGGCAACATCCTGTCCGGCCACATTGCCCGCAGCATGGGTCTGCCCATCCGCCGCCTCGTGCTTGCAACGAACGAGAACAACGTGCTGGAGGAGTTCTTCCGCACGGGCGTGTACCGTCCTCGCGCGGCCGCGCAGACGTACGCCACGTCCAGCCCCTCGATGGACATATCGCGCGCGTCGAACTTCGAGCGCTTCGTGTTCGACCTGACGGGCCGCGATACCGACCGCGTGAAGGAATTGTGGACGACGATGGCGCGCGATGGCGCGTTCGACCTGTCCGACATGAAGGACCAGTTCGAGTCGCGTTATGGCTTCGTGTCGGGCGCCAGCTCGCATACGGATCGCCTGGCCACGATCCGGTCCGTCTACGACGCCACCGGCGTGCTGGTCGACCCGCACACCGCCGACGGCGTGAAGGTCGCGCGCGAATTCGTCGAGCCGGGCGTTCCCATGCTCGTGCTGGAAACCGCGCTGCCGGCCAAGTTCTCCGAGACCATCGAGGAAGCGCTTGGCCGTCCGGCCACGCCGCCGGGCAACCTCGCAGACCTGGAATCGCTGCCGCAACGCGTCGAAGTCATGGACTGCAGCGAAGCCGCCGTGCGCCGTTTCATCGAGACACACGCCAAGGTGTAAGCGCGATTGCCGCTTGTGTACGGTTGCAACCCCTCCCAGGCACGTCCTGCGAGGGGTTTTGCAATATTGGGGTCGGGGACGATTACGTTCTTATGCATTTTGCCGACAACCCGACACGATTTCGGGGAGCGATTCGGATAGAGTGAAATCACCCATTCAACACTCGGAGAACACAACCATGAAGCTGAAGACCATGACGTTGGCCCTGGTGATGACCGGCGTTGGTGTGCTGGCCGGATGCTCGTCGCCCTCGGATATTCACCAACGCGACGGATCTTCGACCGTAGCGCCCGACGAGCCCGAATACGACAAGAAGTCGGGCATGTATGAATACGAACAGAACGGCAAGAAAATGCAGATCAACAAGGACGACGTGAAGTCCATCGAAGAGGTCAAGTAACGCAACCCTGCTTGCCTGTACCCTTGAAAAAAAGCCCCCGGCCATGACAGCCGGGGGCTTTTGCATTGACGCGCCGAAAGCGCGGCGGGCGTCTTATTTGCCCGCGTCCTCGGCGTGATAGCGGCCCACGCGTTCGACTTCGTTCTTCGAGCCCAGGATGACGCTCACGCGCTGGTGCAGCGTGTCAGGCTGGATGTCCATGATGCGCTGGACGCCGTTGATGGCCGCGCCGCCTGCCTGTTCGATCAGGAAGCTCATGGGATTGGCTTCGTACATCAGGCGCAGCTTGCCGGCCTTGCCCGGCTCGCGTGCATCCCACGGGTACATGAAGATGCCGCCGCGGGTCAGGATGCGATGCACGTCGGCCACCATCGAGGCGATCCAGCGCATGTTGAAGTCCTTGCCGAGCGGGCCGGTCGAACCGGCCAGGCAGTCGTCGATGTAGCGCTTGACCGGGGCAGCCCAATGGCGCTTGTTCGACATGTTGATGGCGAATTCCTTGGTGTCTTCCGGCACGCGGATGTTCTCGTGCGTGAGCACCCACGACCCCATTTCGCGATCCAGCGTGAAACCCACGACGCCGTTGCCGATGGTCAGCACAAGCATCGTCTGCGGACCGTACACCGCGTAACCGGCCACTACCTGCTTGTTGCCCGGTTGCAGGAAGTCCGCTTCGCAGACCGGGGCGCCTGACACGTTGTGCGGCGCCTGCAGCACCGAGAAGATGGTGCCGATGGAGACGTTCACGTCGATGTTCGACGAGCCATCGAGGGGATCGAACAGCAGCAGGTATTCGCCCTTGGGGTAGCGGTTCGGGATCAGATGGATGGTTTCCATCTCTTCCGAAGCCATGGCCGCCAAGTGGCCGCCCCATTCATTGGCTTCCAGCAGGATCTCGTTGGACAGCACGTCGAGCTTCTTCTGGACTTCGCCCTGAACGTTTTCGCTTTCCAGGCTGCCCAGCACGCCGCCCAGCGCACCTTTGCTGACCGCGTGGCTGATGGCCTTGCAGGCGCGCGCCACGACTTCGATGAGCAGGCGCACTTCGGGCGCCAGGGCTTGGGCGGAGCGTTGCTGCTCCACCAGATATTGAGTGAGTGTTTTACGTTTCAAAAGGATCTCCCTATGCAGCGAATTCTAAAGCCTTGGATACGATTTCCTGGACGTTGCGCGACAGGCCTTCATGCTGGCGCACCTTTTCAAGCGCGGCCTGCATGGGCGCGCGCAGCGCCGGGACGAAGCGGGACCAGTTGTCCAGCGCACGCGCCAGGCGCGCGGCGATCTCCGGATTGAGGGCGTCCAGCGCCAGCACCTGCTCTGCCCAGAACGTGTAGCCCGAGCCGTCCGGCTGGTGCATGCCGCGGGCATTGTTGAGGCAGAACTGGAAAATCAACGCGCGGGCGCGGTTCGGGTTGCGCAGCGTGAAGGCGGGGTGCTTCATCAGCTCGCGGGCGGTCTGCACCGTGGTCGAGCGGGCGGTGGCCTGCAGCGCAAACCACTTGTCCACCACGAGCGGATTGGCGCTCCATTTGGTGTAGAAAGCGGCCAGCGCCTCTTTCGGGTAGTCGCCTTGTCCGAAGTTGATCAGGGCGGCCAGCGCGGCCATGCTGTCGGTCATGTTGCTGGCGGTGGCGTACTGCTCCTGCGCAAGGCGCTGGGCGTCGGGTTCGCCCGCCGCCATCAGGTGGCTGAGCGCCAGATTCTTCAGCGCGCGCATGCCGGCGGGAATCGGCGCGGGGCTATATTCGCCCGGCGTCTGGTTCTCGTCGAAGGCGCGGCGGAATTCGGCATGGAGCTGCCGGCCGAGTTCGGCGCGAAGGAAGTCGCGCGCCACGGCCAGGGCTGGCGGATCGACCCGATGCATGCGCTCGGCCAGCGTCTTTTCCGAGGGCAGCGCCAACGCGCGTGCCCGGTACGCCGCGTCCAGGGCGGGATCGGTCAGCAACGCGCGCCAGGCTTCGATGAAGGCGGCATCGGCCTGCAGCGGGCGGCCCGCCTGGCTGGCGTCGGCCAACGCAAGAATCTGGCGGGTGGCCAGTTCCTGGCCGGCTTCCCAGCGCGCGAACGGATTGCCGTCGTGCGCGGACAGCAAAGCGAGTTCTTCGTTGGACCAGTCGTAGTCCACGATGACCGGCGCCGAGAAGTCGCGCAGCAGAGAGGGCACGGGACGGTCGGCGATATCCTCGAACACCCATTGCTGGCTCTGCGTCGTCAGTTCCAGCAAGGCGGTATCCGCGACCACGCCATTCTGGCGCAGCGGCAGCGCATTGCCGTCGCGGTCCAGCAAGCCGATCGCAAAGGGAATGTGGAAGGGCGCCTTCACGTAGTCCGGGCCGGCCTTCTTTTCGACGCCGACCGGCGGGCAGGCCTGGGTAAGCGTGACCGTGCAGCGGCGGGCAGCCGCGTCGTGGTCGAGCCTGACCGTGACGCGGGGCGTGCCGGCCTGCCGGTACCAGCGGCGAAACACGGACAGGTCGCGCCCCGGGTGCTGCTTGACGTAGACGGATTCCATCGCGGCGACGAAGTCGTCGCACGTGACGGCCTGGCCGTCGTGGCGGCGGAAGTATTCGTCCATGCCTTCGCGGAACCCGGCCTCGCCCAGCAGCGTGTGCTGCATGCGGATGACCTCGGCGCCTTTCTCGTACACGGTGGCCGTGTAGAAGTTGCCGATCTCCTGGTAGCTCTCCGGGCGGATCGGATGCGCCATGGGGCCGGCGTCTTCCGGGAACTGCGCGGCGCGCAGCGCCACGACATCGTCGATGCGCTTGACGGCGCGGGCGCTGGCCGCGGCGGCCGCGTCCATGTCGCGGGCCATCATGTCGGCGCTGAATTCCTGATCGCGAAAGACCGTCAGACCTTCCTTCAGGCTCAGTTGGAACCAGTCGCGGCAGGTGACGCGGTTGCCGGTCCAATTGTGGAAGTATTCATGCCCGATAACCGATTCGATACCTTCGTAGTTGGCGTCGGTGGCCGTTTCGGCATCAGCCAGCACGTAGGCTGCATTGAAGATATTCAGGCCTTTGTTTTCCATGGCTCCCATATTGAAGTCATGGACGGCCACGATCATGAAGCGGTCAAGATCCAGTTCGAGGCCAAAGCGGCTTTCGTCCCAGCGCAAGGAGCGCACCAGGGAATCCAGCGCCCATTCGGTTTTGGTTTCGGAACCGGGGTCGCTGTAGACCTGCAGCAGCACGTCCCGGCCGCTGACCGTCTTGACCGTGGTTTCGCGATGCGTCAGGTTGCCCGCGACCAGCGCGAACAGATAGCAGGGCTTGGGGAACGGATCTTCCCATTCGACTTCATTGCGGCCGTCGGGCAACTGGCGCGAGGCGATCAGGTTGCCGTTGGACAGCAGCACGGGGTACTCGGGCTGCGCCCGCAGCGTCACGCGGTAGCGCGACATGACATCGGGGCGATCGGCAAACCAGGTGATGCGCCGAAAGCCCTCGGCCTCGCATTGCGTGAAGAAATTGCCGCCCGACACATACAGGCCCATCAGCGTGGAATTGGCGGATGGCTTGCAGCGGCTGACGATTTCAACGGTCGCATCGGCGGGCAGGCCGCGCAGCGTGAGCGTGTGCTCGGTCAACTGGTAGCTGGCCGCGGGCAGCGGCTTGCCATTCACGCCTACCGACACGAGTTCCAGCTCTTCTCCATCCAGGATCAGGGCGGCGTCAGCGCTGGCTTCTTGCCTGCGTTGCACGTGCATCGTGCAGCGCACTTCGGTCGCATCGGGCGCGAGGTCGAAGGCGAGGGTGACTTCAGGAATTTCGTAAGGGTAGGGCTGGTAATCCTTGCGGTATACGGTAACGGGCGTGTCTGTGCGCATGGGATTTGCAGTCCTGTATGAACAAGAAGGCTATTGTAGTGGCTGGCGGTTGAGCGGTACCTTGGGCGTACGGGCTAGCCTGAAAACTTTTGGCAAGCGCTTATGTCAAAGCTCGGTATGATGGCGCCGTCGCGCGAACAGGAGTCTCAAATGTCCAGGATGTCTTGGATCAGCAGTCTGGGCCGATGGGCCGGTATTTTGTCGGTGCTGGCTGCCATGACGTTGACAGGCTGCGCCGCGCCCACCGTCTCTGCCCGCGTGACGTCGTTTCAGCAATGGCCGGCCGGTGTCGAGGGCCAGACCTACCAGTTTGTTCCCGCCGATCCATCCCAAATCAATAATCTGGAATACCAGTCTTTCCAGGACATGGTGCGCGCCGGTATCGGTGCCACGGGTCTCGTCGAGGCGCGCCCCGGCGTGAAGGGCAGGTTCGACGTGTCGTTCCGCTATGGCACAACGCAGACGCAGGTGATGGTGCGCCGCCCGTACGATCCGTATTTCTACGGCGGCTATGGCGGCTTCTATGGTCCCGGGCCGTGGGGCATGGGCGCGGGATTCTGGGGACCTGACTGGGTGGACGTGCCCATGGTCGTCCAGCGCAATTCCCTCTCGCTCTTCATTCGTGATACCCAGAACGGCGGCGCGGAAGTTTACCGCTCGACGGCGTTCATATTGAGCGAGCGTGACGATT
>JAEYVD010000072.1 GCA_023432075.1 Pseudomonadota bacterium
ACACACCGGCACGCACTTCGATGCGCCCGCGCACTGGGTCACGGGCAAGGACCAGCCGGACAACACGGTGGACACGATTCCCATCGACGCCTTCATCGCCAGCGCCTGCGTGATCGACTGTTCCGCCCAAGCGGCCGGCAACCCGGACTTCCTCTTGACCATCGACTTCGTCAAGAAATGGGAAGAACAGCACGGCCGCATTCCCGCGCGGTCCTGGGTGCTGATGCGCACCGACTGGTCCAAGCGCGCCAAGCCCGCCGACTACCTGAACATGCAGGCCGACGGCGCACATTCGCCCGGCCCCGACGCCGACGTCGTGCCCTGGCTCATCAAGGAGCGCGACGTGCATGGGTTCGGCACCGAATCGGTAGGCACTGACGCGGGCCAAGCCCAGCATCTGGATCCGCCCTATCCCTGCCACTACTACATGCACGGCAACAACCGATACGGCCTGCAGTGCCTGACCAACCTGGACCAGCTGCCGGCCACCGGCGCGGTGATCTTCTCGGCGCCGCTCAAGATCCGCAGCGGCTCGGGCAGCCCGCTGCGCGTGCTGGCGCTGGCGCCCACGGCCTGACGCCATCCCGCCCACACCAAAAATCAAAGGGGGAAACCATGACGCAAACCCATGTGGCCATCGTGACCGGCGGCAGCGCCGGCATCGGCGCGGAGATCTGCCGCAGCATGCTCGACGCGGGCTACGAGGTGATCTCGATGGCGCGCCGCCCGGCGGACTTTTCGCATCCGCGGCTGCACAACGTGCAGGTGGACCTGCTGGACGCCGCCGCCACCGCGCAGGCGGGCGCCGACGTCGCCGCGAAGTTTCCGGTCAGCCACGTTATCCACAACGCCGGCGTGATCTGGCCGAATCTGCTGCCGCAGGTCACGCAGGAAGAACTGCATGGGTTGACGCAGATCCACCTGGGCGCGGCCATCAGCCTGGTCCAGGCGGCCCTGCCCGGCATGCAGGAACGCAAGTTCGGCCGCATCGTGATGATGTCCTCGCGCGGCGCGCTGGGCCTGCCCACGCGCACCGCCTACTCCGCCACCAAGGCCGGCATGATCGGCATGGCGCGCACCTGGTCGCTGGAGCTTGCGCCTTACGGCATCACGGTCAACGTGGTGGCGCCCGGTCCCATCCAGACCGACATGTTCTACGAGGTGATCGAGGCCGGCAGCGAACGCGAACGGCAGCTTGCCGAGGGCATCCCCGTCAAGCGGCTGGGCCGTTCGGACGACGTGGCGCGCGCCGTCATGTTCTTTGCCGATCCCGCCAACAGCTTCGTGACCGGCCAGACGCTGTTCGTCTGCGGCGGTGCGAGCGTCAGCTCGATCACCATCTGACCGTCGCTTCGGGTTTTGACGGATAGGTAAGCACCGGGACCCGGGTCTACAGTGCTGATCCTTGAAGGTAAGAAACTTTAAGCAACAAGTATTTCCGCAGTTCCCGTTTTCTCCGCTTTCCAGCCGCACTCCCACTCTGCTCCCTACCCCGGAGGTTTTGCCATGCTGTCGAAGAAACTCCCCCTGGCCGCCGTCGCCGCCGTCGCCGCCCTGTTCGCCCTGCCCGCCCTGGCGCAAGTCAAGGTCGGGGTGGTCACCTCGTCCACCGGCCCCACCGCGCTGGTCGGGATTCCGCAAAAGAACACGGTGCCGCTGCTGCCCAAGAAGATCGGCGACCTGACCGTGGAATACATTTCGCTGGATGACGCCAGCGACTCGACCAACTCGGTCACGGCCTTCAAGAAGCTGATCACGGAGCAGAACGTGGACGCGCTGATCGGCCCGTCGGGTTCGCCCAATGCGATGGGCGTGATCCAGTTCGCCGCCGAGGCCGGCGTGCCGATGCTGGCGCCGGTGGGCACCGCCGCGGTGGTGCTGCCGATGAACGATCAGAAGAAGTGGGTGTTCAAGACCACGCAGAACGACGACATCATCGCGCGCGCGCTGGTGGACCACATGGCCAAGACCGGCATCAAGACCGTCGGCTTCATCGGCCTGAACGACCCGTACGGCGAGAACTGGTACAAGGTTTTCTCCGGACTGGCCGCGGAAAAGGGCATCAAGATCACCGCCAACGAACGCTACCTGCGCTTTGACAGCTCGGTCACGGGCCAGGCGCTGAAGATCCTGTCGGCCAAGCCGGACGCCGTGCTGGTGGCCGCGCCGGGCGCCGCCAGCGTGCTGCCGCAGACGACGCTGTTCGACCAGGGCTACAAGGGCAAGTTCTACCAGACCCACGGCGCCGCGCTGCCCGACTTCCTGAAGCTGGGCGGCAAGAAGGTCGAAGGCACCGTGCTGGCCGCCAGCCTGATGCTGGTGCTGCCGGAAATTCCGGACAGCAATCCGTCCAAGAAGGTCGCCGCCGACTACATCGCCGCCTACGAAAAGCTCAACGGTTCCAAGCCCGCCACCTTCGGCGCCAACGTCTATGACGCCGGCCTGCTGCTGGAGAAGGCCGTGCCGATCGCCGAGAAGGCCGGCAAGCCGGGCACCAAGGAGTTCCGCAGCGCGCTGCGCGATGCGCTGGAGCAAACCAAGGAGCTGGTCGGCACGCAAGGCGTCTACAACATGAGCGCCGCCGACCACAGCGGCTTTGACGAACGCGGCCGCGAACTCATCACCGTCAAAGACGGCAACTGGACCCTGGTCAAGTAAAAGGATTTCCCCCCACGCTCACATGCACTGCGGGGCGTCGCCAGGAAGCAGTCTCTGTGCGTCCCATCGGGATGCCGCGGATCCGGCTCCGCCGGTCCGCAGGCATGCCCCTGGGGGAAAGCGGGCAGCGCTTCGGGGGGGAAATCAGCTTTTCGGAATTTCGCATGAATGCTCAGATTGCCTTGATACTCGGGCAGGACGGCATCACCAATGGCGCCATCTACGCGCTCTTGGCGTTGTCCATCCTGCTCGTCTTCACCGTCACCCGCGTCCTGTTCATCCCGCAGGGCGAGTTCGTCGCCTTCGGCGCGCTCACCATGGCCGCCATGCAGGCCGGCAAGCCCATCCTGCTGGTGTGGCTGCTGCTCGCGTTCGCGCTGGCCGAGACCGCCGCCGACCTGATGGCGCGCCGCAAACGGCCCGCCCGGCGCGGCGCCCACTGGCGCATGGCGGCCAAGGTGATCTATCCGCTGGCGCTTGCGCTGCTGCTGTACCGCCTGCCGCTGGCGCAGTTGCCGATGGCCGTGCAGGCGCTTCTGACCTTGCTGCTGCTGGTGCCGATGGGCCCGCAGCTCTATCGCCTGTTCTATCAGCCGATCGCGTCGGCCTCGACGCTGGTGCTGCTGATCGTATCCATCGCGGTCCACCTGGCGCTCGTCGGCCTGGGACTGCTGGCCTTCGGCGCGGAAGGCGCGCGCACGGCGCCCTTTAGCGACGCCAGCCTGACGCTGGGCCCGGTCAACGTAAATAGCCAGGCGCTGTGGGTGGTGGCGGTGTCGGTGGTGCTGATCGTCGTGCTGTACCAGTTCTTCGAACGCTCGATGTACGGCAAGGCGCTGCGCGCCGCGGCGTTCAACCGGATCGGCGCGCGCCTGATGGGCATCTCGCCCGTGTTCGCGGGCAAGGCCACCTTCTTTCTGGCGGCGCTGATCGGCACCGTGTCCGGCATCCTCATCGCGCCGATCACGACCATGTATTTCGATTCGGGCTTCATGGTCAGCCTGAAGGGCTTCGTCGGCGCCATCATCGGCGGGCTGGTGAGCTACCCGCTCGCCGCGGCGGGCGCCGTGCTGGTGGGCCTGATCGAAGCGTTCTCGTCGTTCTGGGCCAGCGCCTACAAGGAGATCATCGTGTTCACGCTGATCATCCCCGTGCTGCTCTGGCGTTCACTCAACAGCCATCACGTCGAGGAAGAAGACGAATGACCCCGCGCCACATCCTCCTCGCCTTCCTGGCTCTGCTGGCGCTCGGCCCCCTGGTGCTGCCGCCTTTCTACGTGACGCTGCTGAACTACATCGGCCTGTATGCGCTGGTGGCGCTGGGCCTGGTGCTGCTGACCGGCGTGGGCGGCCTGACCAGCTTCGGGCAGGCCGCCTTCGTGGGCGTGGGCGCCTATACGACGGCGCTTCTGACCACCCGCGCGGACACGCTGCCGTCGTGGCTGGGCTGGCTGGGCGCGTCGCCCTGGCTCACGCTGCTGGCCGGCCTGGCCCTGACGCTGGCGCTTGCGTATCTGCTGGGCGCCATCACGCTGAAACTGTCCGGCCACTTCCTGCCGCTGGGCACCATCGCCTGGGGCCTGTCGCTGTATTTCGTGTTCGGTTCCGTCGAAGGTCTGGGCGGTCACACCGGCATCCCCGATATTCCGGCCATCAGCCTGTTCGGCTGGACGCTCAACCAGGGCGGCAACATCTACTACCTGATCTGGGCCTTCCTGCTGGTCGCCGTCTGGTCCACGCAGAACCTCCTGGACTCGCGCGAAGGCCGCGCGATCCGCGCGCTCAAGGGCGGACGCGTGATGGCCGAATCGATGGGCGTGGACACCGCGCGCTCGCGCATGGTGATCTTCGTCATCGCGGCCTTGCAGGCCTGCGCGTCGGGCTGGCTGTACGCGCACATGCAGCGCTTCGTGAACCCCAACCCCTTCGGCCTGCAGATGGGCATCGAGTACCTGTTCATGACCGTCATCGGCGGCGCCGGGCAGGTGTGGGGCGCGCTCGTGGGCGCGGGCGTCTTCACGGTGCTCAAGCAATGGCTGCAGGACCTCTTGCCCAAAGTCCTGGGCCAGACCGGCAACTTCGAGGTGATTGTTTTCGGCTTCGGCATGGTGCTGCTGCTGCACCGCGCGCGCAGCGGCCTGTGGCCCGTGCTGACGCGCTGGGTGCCGGTCAAGCGCAAGCCGCGCACCGTCGACATGACGGCCGAGCCGCTGCCCCGGCGCACCATGCCGCCGCGCGGCGAGGTGGTGCTGAAAGCGGTGGACGTGACCCGCAAGTTTGGCGGCCTGGTGGCCAACAACGCCATGAACCTGGAGATCCGCGCGGGCGAGGTGCTGGCGCTGATCGGCCCCAACGGCGCCGGCAAGAGCACGATGTTCAACCAGATATCCGGTGTGGACACGCCGACCTCGGGACAGGTCACGCTGCTGGGCAAGCCGGTGGCCGGCGTGGGTGCGCGCAAGATCGCGCGCCTGGGGCTGTCGCGCACCTTCCAGCACGTGCGGCTGCTGGGCCGCATGAGCGTGCTGGAAAACGTGGCGATCGGCGCGCACCTGCGCGGGCATCGTGGTGTGCTGCCCGCCGCCTGGCGGCTGGACCGTCCGGAAGAAGCCCGCCTGCTGGCCGAGGCCGCGCGCCAGGTCGAGCGCGTGGGACTGGGCAAGCATCTGCACGACGAAGCGGGCTCGCTGGCGTTGGGTCAGCAGCGCATCCTGGAAATTGCGCGCGCCCTGGCGTCGGACCCGTGCATCCTGCTGCTGGACGAACCCGCGGCGGGCCTGCGCTACCAGGAGAAATGCGAGCTGGCCGAATTGCTGAAACGCCTGCGCGCCGAGGGCATGGCCATCCTGCTCGTCGAACACGACATGGATTTCGTGATGGGTCTGGTGGATCGCGTGGTGGTCATGGACTTCGGCGAAAAGATTGCCGAAGGCCTGCCGGCCGAGATCCAGCAAAATCCCGCGGTGCTTGAAGCGTATCTGGGCGGAGTGGAAGAATGAGCGCAAAACTGCTGCAAGTGCGCGACCTGCGCGTGGCCTACGACAAGGTCGAGGCTGTTTCGGGCGTCAGCCTGGAAGTGGGCGAAGGCCAGATCGTTACCGTGATCGGTCCCAACGGCGCGGGCAAGACCACGCTGCTGTCGGCCATCATGGGCGTGCTGCCCTCGCAGGGCGGCATCGTCTTTGGCGGCAAGGCGCAGGCGCACGCCGAGATCGAGGAAATGGTCGCCGCCGGCATGAACCTGGTGCCGGAAAAGCGCGAGCTCTTTGCCGAGATGACGGTCGAGGACAACCTGATGCTCGGCGCTTTCGACCGCTACCGTCGCGGCCTGCGCGACCAGGACCAGACGCTGGCTGAAGTCTATGACCTGTTTCCCCGGCTGCGCGAACGGCGGGCCCAACTGGCCGGCACGCTCTCGGGCGGCGAGCGCCAGATGCTGGCCGTAGGCCGCGCGCTGATGGCCAAGCCCCGCCTGCTGATGCTGGACGAACCCAGCCTGGGGCTTGCGCCGCGCATCGTGCGCGAGGTCTTTCGCATCGTGGCGCGGCTGCGCGAGATGGGCGTGTCCATCCTGCTGATCGAACAGAACGCGCGCGCCGCGCTGCAAGTGGCCGATTACGCCTACGTGCTGGAAACCGGCGCCGTCACGCTGAAAGGCCCCGCGGCCGAGGTGGCGCAGGATCCGCGGGTGGTGGAGGTCTACCTGGGGTTAGGCCACGCCGCGCCGCCGGTCGCGGCGGTATAGCGCATAGCCCAGCGGGTACATAACGGCCACGAGGAACGTCGCGACCGGGTGGGTAAGGCGGTAAGCCTGGACGGCCGTGGGCACGCCTGAATGTTTCAGGTGCAGCCTAAAGCGCGTGTAGCGCGCCGCGGCCATCATGAATTCCCGCGGACGGTAGCGGAAGAATTCCAGGTGATGCTGCAGCATGTCCCAGGCCAGCAGGTACAGGCCCTGGGCGTTATTCGCCACCGATACCGCCCCCTGGCTCAGCCCGCCGGGCGTGTCGTGATACGTGCGCACGACGCGGTTGATGAAGCGGCTGAGGTAGCCGGCGCGGGCGACGGCCCACCACACCAGGCTTTCCGGCACGAAGCCCGCGACGTCTTCCGGAAAGGGATACTTGCGCAGGATGTCGGTGCGCATGCAGCCGAACTTCTCGCCCTTGATGCGATAGCGGAAGTACACGTCCACCGCCGTGCTGTCGAACACGTCCTGCGGATAGCGGTCGCCCACGATGCTGCCGTCGGGCCGCGCGCACAGGCCGGTGATGGCGAAATACGAGTCGCGGCGTGCGGGCGGAATGGCGTTCCAGGCGTCATGGAAGATGGCCAGCGCGTCGGGGGGCATTTCGTCGTCGCTGTCCAGACCCACGATCATTTGGCCGCGCGCCTCGCGCACGCCACGGTTGAAGGCGGTCTTCTTGTGCTGGTTGTTCTGCCAGACATAGCGGATCGGGAAATCCGCCAGCGACTGCCAATGCAGGATGGACTCGTGCGTGTTGTCGGTGGAGCCATCGTCCACGACCACCCATTCGAAATCCCGGAAGGTCTGCCGGCAGAGCGATTCGTAGACGCGGTGCAGGGTCCCTGCCCGGTTGTAGGTCGGCGTCAGAACGGTGAAAAAAATCGGTGTATCGGTCATGCCTGCTGTGCCCCTTGCGATCTTCCAGAAACCGCTGCGGTCTTGGTTCTTATGATTTCGCCTGAAGTGTAGGGGATATGCCTGTACCAACCGATGGCACGTCTTTGGAATTTGCAATCAAATCTGACAAACCGTGCGGTTTTTTTTGATGCCGCCTGCCGCCGCAGCCGTTGGGGTGCACAGCGGACTGGCGTAAACTCGGGCGGCCCAATTCGGAACGCCTATGGAAGCCTCGCCCGTCCAGCTCAATGACATCGCCTTGTTCGTCGAAGTGGCCAAGCGCAAGAGCTTCAGCCAGGCGGCCCGCGCGCTGGACATGCCGACCTCCACGCTTTCCCGGCGGATCAACGAACTGGAGCGCGCCATCGGACTGCGGCTCATCAACCGCAACACGCGCCGGCTCGATCTGACGGACGCGGGCGCGGCCTACATGCGCCGTTGCCAGGGGCTCATCGACGAAGCCCGCCTGGCCCACGAGCAACTGCTCTCGCTGTCGGGCGGCCCGTCGGGCAATCTGCGCGTGTCCATGCCGTACAGCCTGGCCATGTGGCTGCTGCCCGAGACCATCAGCGATTTCACCGACCGCTATCCCGATGTGGAATGCGAGTTCGACCTGAGCATGATGACGGCGTCGGACGCGCAGGGCACGCCGTTCGACGTGGTGCTGCGATTCGGCCGCGAGGCCGACTACCCCGGCGCCTCCGCCGGGAACGGCAACGGCAATGGCACGCCGCATCGCGCCCTCGAGGGCGCGGTGGTGCAGGAGCTGGTTTCGCTGGAAACGCACCTGTATGCGTCCGACCGCTATATAGAACGCCACGGCACGCCCCAGACGCCGGCCGACCTGTCGCAGCACCAATGCCTGCGCACGACGATCGACGAGGAGCACTCGTACTGGACGTTGAACAACGGCGCGATCTCGCAGCGCGTCGCGGTTGCGGGACACCTGGCCGCCAACAACATGAGCATCGCCGGCACGCTGGCCGGCCTGGACCTGGCCATCACGCGGATGCCGCACTGCCATGCCCTGGAGCCCATCATCCAGCGCAATTCGCTGCGGCGGGTGCTGCCCGGCTGGTCGGTGGACCCGATCTCGATCTACGTGGTGTACCCGTCCA
>JAEYVD010000123.1 GCA_023432075.1 Pseudomonadota bacterium
TGAAGCGAACTTCACCGGCGATGGAGCCGTAGTGCAGGGATCCGATGTCCTGCACGCGTAGTGAACGGATGGCGTTGTTGACCTTTACGTACAGTTCGGGCTTTGGGTCTGTTTCGGCCTTGCCCAACGCCGGCCAATCCCCTGCGCGGATGGCGGTGCCCCATTCGTAGGGGAGGAGTGTGATGCGTTCGTCGTTGAGGTTAGCCTTGAGTTCCTCGGGTGTGCCCAAGGTCGCGATCCAGTGATGGGCTAGGAATGTGTACCAGTTGAGATTGGAGTAGCCGTCGCGCCATGCTTCATTTCCTGTGGGGGGGCACAGATCCACACCCCGGTAGGCCCAGGCCGTCTCGTATTCGATGGTCTGGTAATCCTCCCAGTTGTGGCATTCCTGGATCCCCAGGCCCGCCGCACCATGAAGAGGACGGAGCAACGAGCAGCACTTCAACAAGAAGCTCTCGAACCGGGGCTTTCCGACTCCACGGATTTCTTCTACAGGTAGGTAGAACCGGACAGTGGTAAATGTCTTATGAACCTTTTCGAACCAGCCTTCTGGAGAAAAAGCGCCAAACATGTACTCACTGGCATGCCCCAAACTCAGCCGAGACATGCACTTGAACTCGACAGCGTTCATTGGGGCGGTCTTAGCGATATAGTCGCGATAGGCTTCAAAGTCCATGCTGGAGAAGGGGCGAACGATCATCTGCTTGTCTTCTCTGTATCCCCCCTTCAACTTATCGCCATAGAGGTCGTGGTAGAGGGAGAACGCCTGCGCAATGCCTTCGCGGCGAACCGGCAAATAGGCATCGATAAGATGAAAGACAGCAACAATTCCTACCTGTTGCACTGGGAGCGTTTTGTCGTCCTCATCCATGAAGGTGAAGGTCCAGCGTTCGGCGTCGAATGCGCCAAAGAAATCGGTCATTATTTTGTCTCCGGCGCATCGGGCCAGAACAGATACAGTTGCTCCGTGCGCGATTGATGACGTTGGCTGGCCTCCCACTCCTGATAAGCCTTCCATTGGCGTTGAAGTTCGGAAGAACGCACAGGCGCGGAGCTTCCGTCTGCCGATTTGGCATAGGCCGCTGTCGTTCCCGCCGCACCGGCCCCGCCGGTGACGCGTGCCCAGGAAACAAGGCGTTCGTAATGCACGACTCGCGGGCCTGCTCTTGCGGATAAGGTGCCCCCCGAAATTGCGGCACTGCTCCCGGCAATGGTTGCCATGCCGGCGCCGACACCCGTGGCGCCCACGATCACGAACGGACCCACAAGCAACATTTCAATCTGCGCGCGCGCCCGTGCAGCCAGGGCGTCAGCTTCTCGCATGTCTGGGCTGGCGTTTACCTCAGGCGTTCCCGGAGGAGGCGGCCTGACTTCGAGAACCTGCCGGGCTGCCTGATGCTCGGCATCAATCAGGCCAACGACCAGGCCATGCGGATCAGCCGACGCTCGTAAGGGAAGGGATATGACCTGCGACACGGGTCTGTAGACGGGTTCGTGCTGCGCAGCGGTCATCCACTCGCGACGTTGGCGCCTGTCAGCCCTGTCACATCGGTCATTGTGTAGCAATCTAAATTTGAGTCTGTCACCCGCGATTCTCTCGTAGGCCTTTCGCTGTCGATCAGACAGTGCATCATTGTTGAACTTCATTTCAATTACGCTGGCCAGATTCGATTGGCTGTATTGCGGCTCTCCCCCTAGCGTGTGATCGATGATCCTGACCACATCAGGGATTCGCAAGTGCCCTAAATCCTCCGCCTCAACATCCTGCCAAATCCCTTTTTCGACGCTCGATGGGAACGGCACTGGAATCATTCCTTCAAGTTCATCCAGACTCAACATATCCACCACCACCTCAACACTGCTGTATTGCGGAAACTGCCGGCTGCTGATCCGCTTGTACTGAGACAGCGGAAAGGAACTAGGCCGATGGGGCTGCTTTTTGCTCATGATGGGCGCGGGCGGCGTCTTGGTCATGTCGTAGCCCACTTCGGCGCAGTAAGGCCAGCGATATTCAAAGAGTTCGTTGTCTGCACCAATCATCAACGCGACGGTGCGTTGATACATGGGGGCCTCGTCGCCAGAGCGCCGGTACGGATTGGCGCTGGCGTAGCGCGCTTTCTCGCACAGGTACCAGAGATCGAGCGGGTTGGTCACGGGAAGCACCTGGCCCGAGGCATCGGGCTTGGTGGAACCGCGCGTACTTCCGCCTGGGCTCTTTTGGCCGGTACGTGGCGTTTGGGGGATAACAGGCATCCGCGTTCCTATAACGCCTTGACCATGCGCCAAGTCACCACTTTCCCATTCACTTCAGGCAAGACGTCGTTGTGCATGAAGTGCCGCCTTCCTTGTGAAGGGACTTCTTCGCAGATCCACACACCTGGCCATGGGCAGGGCGTACCTGACGGCATGCGCAGAAAGTGGCGCTCGCTTGTTTTGACCTTGCCGGACTTGTCGATGACGTCCTTGATTTCCTGCGGGGTGTCGAAACGGCGCAGCCACAGGTTGCTGGTCAGCGGATTGAAGCGAATCTCACCAGCGATCGACCCGTAATGCAGCGAACCGATGTCCTGGATTCGCAATGAACGGATGGCGTTGTTGACCTTCACGTACAGTTCGGGTTTCGGGTCCGTCTCGGCTTTGCCTAGAGCGGGCCAATCCCCTGCGCGAATGGCGGTGCCCCATTCGTAGGGAAGGAGTGTGATGCGTTCGTCGTTGAGATGGGCTTTCAGTTCCTCGGGGGAGCCGAAGGTGGAAATCCAGTGATGGGCGAGGAATGTGTACCAATTGAGATTGGAGTAGCCGTCGCGCCAGATCTTGTTTACTGAGGAGCTGCAGACTTCGATTCCCCTGTAGGCCCAGGCGGTTTCGCACTCCATGTCCTCGTGGTCTTCGTAATCATGGCACTGCTGAATCCCCAATCCCGCGGCGCCGTGGAGTGGCCGAAGGAGAGCGCAGCACTTCAATAGAAGGTTTTCCAGTCGAGTTTTTTTCTCACCTTGAAGCTCTTCGACGGGTAAGTAGAAGCGAACAGTAGACAGTCTCTTGTGGACCTGCTCGTACCAGCCAGCTGGAGAAAATACGCCGAACATATAGTCGCTGACATGCCTCAAGCTCAATCTGGACATGCATTTGAACTCCACGACACTCATCGGACTTGTATCCACGATGTAGTCTCGATAGGCTTCAGAACTCATGTTGGCGAAGGGTCTGACGATCATGCGCTTGTCTTGCCTGTAGCCGCCTTTGAGCTTATCCCCATAGAGGTCGTAGTAGAGGGCGAACGCCTCCGCAATGCCTTTACGGCGAATCGGTAGGTAGGCATCAACTAGATGAAATACGGCGACAATGCCTACTTGCTGCACCGGAAGCGTAGTGTCCTCTTTGTCCACGAACGTGAAGTGCCAGCGTTCGGAGTCGAACTCGTTGAAGAAGTCGTTCATGGTTTGGTCTCCGGCGCATCGGGCCAGATCAGATAAAACTGTTCGGTGCGCGGTTGGTGGCGTTGGCTGGCCTCCCAATCCCGATAGGCCTGCCATTGGCGTTCAAGTTCGGAAGAGTGCACTGGCGCGGAGCTGCCGTCGTCCGATTGGGCATAGGCCAATTCCGCTCCTACCGCTCCAGCCCCGCCGGTAATCCGCGCCCAGGAAACAAGGCGACCGTAATGCACGATCCGCGGGCCGGCTTGTGCGGTTAAGGCTGACCCGGAGATTGCGGCGCTGCCCCCAGCGACGGTTGCCATGCCGGAGCCGATGCTTGCGGCGCCCACGATTACGAATGGAGCCATGAGCGAGATTTCAATTTGCGCACGTGCTCGCGCAGTCTGTGCGCTAGCCTCTCGCATATCGGGGCCGGCGTTCATCACGCGGGTACCCGATGCCGCAGGGCTGGCCTCCAGGATTCGCCGGGCGGCAAGATGTTCGGCATCGATCAGGCCAACTACCAGGCCGTGTGGATCCGCCGAGGCCCGAGACGGTATGGACATTACCTTCGACACGGGTTTGTACACAGGTTCGCGTTGCGCAGCGCTCATCCACTCGCGACGCTGGCGTCTATCGGCTCTGTCGCATCGGGCCGTGTGAAGCAGCCGAAATTTATTCTTGGCGCCGGCGATATCCTCATAAGCGGCTTTCTGATCGCCAGAAAGCGAGTCACCCCCAAACTTCATTTCAATGACACTGGCCAGATTGGGCTGGCTGTATTGAGGCTCTCCGCCCATCGTATGGTTGAGGACCCTAACAACATCAGGAATTCGCAACGGACTTGTCGGCTGCGGTTGAATGTCCTGCCAAATTCCATTCTCGGCATCTGATGGCACGGGCACCGGCATCATTTGCTCAAGCTCATCCAACCCCAAAAGGTCCACCACCACCTCAACACTGCTGTACTGCGGAAACTGCCGGCTGCTGATCCGCATGTACTGAGACAACGGAAACGAACTGGGCCGATGGGGCTGTTTCTTGCTCATAATGGGCGCCGGCGGCGTCTTGGTCATGTCGTAGCCGACCTCGGCGCAGTAAGGCCAGCGATATTCAAAGAGCTCGTTGTCTGCACGAATCATCAACGCGACGGTGCGTTGATACATGGGCGCCTCGTCGCCAGAGCGCCGGTACGGATTGGCGCTGGCGTAGCGCGCTTTTTCGCACAGATACCAGAGATCGAGCGGGTTGGTCACGGGCAGCACTTGGCCCGATGCGTCGGGCTTGGTCGAGCCTCGGGCTCTTCCGCCGGGATGCTTTGGCCCGGTCCGTGCAGCTTTGTTGGCCATGAATCAGCGTTCCTCCTTCGCAGGGTTGCGTAGAAAATCCAGTGAGTACTCACCCCCGCCATCCCAATAGCTGGCGTTCAGAACCAGGAGATCATCCGGGTCCGGTAGGGCCGAGACTTCCAGCGGTTCGCTTGTTTCGCTGGTGACCACCTGCGTACGGCCCTGCGCGTCGGTACGTCCTCGAACAATGTCGCCGCTGGCGCGAACGATCTCGTATGCATGGTCCGGCAGGACTTCGTTCGTATTCGCGTCGCGCAGTACGAAATACTCTTGAAAGGGGCCGGGCAGGCCGGAGAATTTGCCCAGGGTGGGCACCATCGTCCCTGGCCCCGTGAAGCAGTGATCGGTCGCCTTGACGGTGAAGGTTCCCGGCATTCCCATCTCGATATTGCCGCCGGACAACCGGATATAGGCGCCACCACATTGCAGCGTGATGTGTTCTTCGGCGGACACCGTGACGTGGTTGTTATTGGCGCGTACCTCCACGCTCTTGTCGGCGTCGATGTGGATGCTGTTGCGTTGCGCCTGCAATAGCAGCTGGCCCGTGTGGGCGATATGGCGCATGTCTCCACGCTGAGCGAACGTACCCACGCCGTTGCCGGCATTGACGACGACGCGATCGCCGGCCGTCAGTTGCAGGTTTGCGTGGGCCGCTGCATCCAGATGGGTTCCCGCGGCGAGCGCGATGGCGTGCGGTGTGCCTGCGGCGATCCCTGCCGGGGCGGAGAGCGCCATGACCGGCGCCGAGCCTTCGCCCGTTCCACTGGCCTGGTCATTGGCGCCGTGGCCAAGGGCTCGCACCAGCGCAGTCAGGTCGTGGCGCGGCTCGGGGTCGTGGAGGACGCCCTGATGCGCATCGGCGTAATTGCCCAGGCTTCGGGCCAGGTGAAGCGCAGACTCCAGCACGGCCACGATTTCCGCGCGGTCGAGTTGGCCGCCTTGGGCGTTGGCTTGCGTCTCCGTCGTCAGCAGCAGGCCTTGCGCCGCGCGCAACGCCCCGTGCAGATCCGTGCGCAGTTCAAAGCCTTCACCGCGCGGTGCGCCTCCGGTGGGACGCGGATGGGTCATGTAGCCAAGGTGCAGGTGACTGGCGCCATGATCGTTCATCAGCGCAGCGCTGATTTGCGACGGGGTGTCGTCCAGCCGTAGTTCACTGGCTCGGTTGCCCTTGTGTTCCTTGCTCTTGACCGTCGCCAGATCCTTGAACTTTGGCAGTTCGTACGGCGGCAATTGCAGGCGGTTGTAGGTCCGCCCGGTGATCACGGGCTGGTCCGGGTCTCCGTCGAAGTAGGAGACGATGACCTCCTGGCCAACGCGCGGAATGGCCATGTGGCCCCAGGTTGCGCCCGCGATGTTGTGCGACACGCGAATCCAGCAGGAACTGTGTTCGTTCTGCGTGCCTTCGCGATCCCAGGTGAACTGGACCTTCACGCGTCCATATTCGTCGGTATGGATTTCCTCGTTGGGCGGTCCTACCACCATGGCGTTCTGCGGGCCATCGATGCGGGGCTTGGGCAGCGGCTCTGCACGCCACTCGGTGTCGTCCGGCACGAGTTCCGCTTCGTACCGGTAATGCGTTCCTAACTGGGCGTCGGCGCTTTCTTCGGCCTGGCTCGCATGTTGCTTGCCCCAGTGGACGATGCGCACCGGACGCCAGCCGCGGTTGAGATCTTCGCGGGGGTGCCCGGCCAGCGTGAAGGAGATGCCGGGCTGCAAGCGTGGATCGTCGCCTTCGGCCAGGGCAATGCGCGCATCGCGGCGAAGCCCGCGCAGGCGATTTTCGGTGAAGGGCTTGCCGGCCTGGTCGAATTTGGCGCGGGCCGGGTAGTTGTAGCGCTCGTAGCGGCGGCCCTGGTGGGTCAGGTCCTGTCCGTCGCGGCTGTGCTGGTGGGTGTAGCGGGGATGGTGGAACGTATAGTCGCGCTGTGTCTGGCGAGCGGTGCGCACGTTCTCGGTATAGACAAAGCGGCGCAGCGCAGGTTGGGGCTGGTCGCCGCCCGGCGTGGGGTTGTATTGCACCGGCTCGTCGCCCACGCGGCCGTGAATGAACAGACGATCGCTGTGGACCAGTTGATGGCCCGCTGGACCATGGCGGAAGGAATAGAAGAAGCCTTCCTCGCGCATGATGCGTTCGACGAAGTGATAGTCGGTGTCGCCGGCTTGCACGCAGTATTCGCGAGACTGGTGCTCGGTGGTGTTGCGTAGCTCGTAGTCGTGGGTCAGGCCGTGCGCCTTGAACACGGCGTGGACGATTTGCGGGACGGTGAGGCGTTGGAAGAGGCGCCAGTCGGAACTGAGCTTGAGGCGAGCCAGGCGCGGTTCGACGATGGCCGAGTACCGGGTGCGGCGAAAGCCCGTGTCGCCTTGCACGAAGGATGACACGGCGCCGTGCACATAGCGGATCGGGGTATCGCCATGCCAGAGGGTAAGCAGCGCGGCGCGGTCCAGCACCTTGCTGAAGTCGATGGCGGCATTTGCGCTGGCCAGTTCCACTTGCAGCAGGAAGGTTTCGGACAGGCCTTCTTGCAGCGTGAATTCGACGACGTCGAAGGGCTGGTCGCCGATGGCGAAGGTGAAGCGCAGATCGGATTGGGTAGGCATGACGTGCTTCCTGCAACGACAGACCTTTCCCTCCACCGATGAGTGCCAAGTCCGCCTATAAGCAAGCGTCCGGCGCGATCAGGAGACCGCAATGGATGCGCATAAGGTACGTCTCCATTACGACACAGCGATCTTTCTTTGGATACGAGACTGATCCTATTTTTGGCGGCGTCTCTAAGCCGGAGCGGGGCCATCGAAGGCGATGGCCCGCGTTCTGCAATTGGGCGTTGCGCTTTGCGCGGCCGGCGCGCTTTTATCCGCAGCGCGCGTGGTGGATGGTGAGTTTGGGCGCCGTGTTGGCGCGATGCGGAATGTGCCGCTATCGCACACCACCCCGTCGCTCGATCGTCGACAGCATCTCCAGCAGCACGTCCATATCCACCGGCTTGACCAGATGCGCATCGAACCCGGCCTCCATCGACTCCTTGCGGTCTTCTTCCTGCCCCCAACCGCTTAGCGCAAGAATCGTTGCGCGCTCGCCCCAGTCGAGGGTCCGGATGTGGCGGCAGGCCTCGTGGCCGGTCATGCCGGGCATGCCGATGTCCATGAGGACCACTTGCGGCCGGACCTGGTTGCCCAGGGCAATGGCTTCTTCGCCGTCGTAGGCAGCGGTGACGTCATGGCCTTCGAGGGCCAGCACGGCGACCAGCGATTCGACCGCGTCTCGGTTGTCGTCGACCACCAGCACGGTGCGGGCGATGGGCAATAGCCCGGTGGCGGTTTGTTGCGGCGCGGCTTCCTGGATGTCGGTGACCGGCAGCCGGACGACGAAGGCGCTGCCCTTGCCTTGGCCGTCGCTATGGGCGCGCACCCTGCCTCCATGCATTTCCACCAGGCGCTTGACGAGCATGAGGCCGATGCCCAGGCCGCCCTGCGCGCGTTCGAGTGTCCGGTCAACCTGCGTGAACATCTCGAAGATCCGGTCCAGCTGGTCGGGTGGAATGCCCGAGCCGTTGTCGCGGACCGTGACGTCGACGCTGTCCTGGCCCGGGTCGACGAAGAGCTCAATGTCGCCGCCGGGCGGCGTGTATTTGGCCGCGTTCGAGAGCAGGTTGCCGAATACCTGCGTCAAGCGTTCTGCGTCGCCCTGCAGCGCAATCTGCGCGTCGGGCTGCACCAGCCTCAGCCGGTGCCCGTGCTGCTCCAGCGCGGGCCGGCAGGCTTCGACGGCGTGCTGCAGAACCGAGTCCAGTGTGAGGGAGGTGAGGCGAAGCTCGAGCTTGCCGCGGTTGATGCGGTTGACGTCGAGCAGGTCGTCGACCAGCCTGACCAGCTGACGCAACTGGCGGTCCATGACTTCACGGGCGCGCGCCGTCATGGCGGGATCGCGCTCGGCGCGCTTGAGCACTTCGAGCATGTTGCGCAGGGCGGCAAGCGGATTGCGCAACTCATGCGCCAGCACCGCCAGGAATTCGTCCTTGTGCCGCCGTTCGCGGGCCAGTTCCGCTTCCGCGATATGGCGCTCCAGCAGTTCGGCGGCTTGGCGGGCGAGCAGATCGATGTAGCGCAGGGCCTCGGGCGTGGGACCGCCGGGCCAGGGATAGTGGTTGTTGAGCATGCCCAGCAACTGGCCGCTGCGGCTGAGCAGCGGCGTGCATTGGATCGACCGGATGTTGTCCTCCATGACGATCTCTAGCCCCAGGGTGCCTTGCAGGTCCGTCAGCTGTTCCACGTCGGGCACAACCAGCCGTTCCAGGTTCTGTGCAGCCTCGGCGCAGCTCGCGACCCAGCCGTCTTCCGCGAAGTGCTCGACCAGGCGTGCGCTCAGACCCTGGTGGACGGCGATGCGCAAGGTGTTCTTCGCGGGGTCGTAGATCTGGATGTTGCCCTTTTCCGTCCCGGAAATGTCGGCCGCGGCGGCCAGGATTTTTTTCAGAAGCGGTTCGAATTCGCCGGGGCCGACGAGTTCGGCGCTCAGCGCCTGCAGTCTGGCCAGGGCGTGGACTTCATGCCGAAGATGCGCGGCTGCGCGGTCCCGTTCGACCACGATGCTGGCGGCCAACGCGCCGAACTCCGCGACACGCTGCTCCCAGGTGCTCAACGCAGCAGCCTGAGGCAGAAACAACAGAAACCAGCCGACGGGCGCACCATCGG
>JAEYVD010000143.1 GCA_023432075.1 Pseudomonadota bacterium
GGGCCGGCGTCTGCACGCCGCCCGCGGCGGGCATGGCTTGCGCCTGCGGGCCGGGCGCGGCGTCCGCGCGGGGCACCGGGATCGGCATCAACGGCGGTTGAATCGGACTGTCTTGGGGGGCCGCGGCGCCGCCGGGAGGCAGCGGCTTGACCGAGGTGTCGACGCCGTCCGTCGAGCGGTTGTTGTTCAGGAAATCGGTCAGCGCGTCGCCGGAAGACAGATCCAGCGAGGCCACCGCCTGGCCGGGCGGGAATTCGGAGAAGTAGTACTCGCCGTTGTCGACCAGCAGGCCATCGGGGCGGGGCGCCGGCTTGGCTTGCGGCACGTCCTTGAGCACGGGCTGCATGTAGTCCAGCCAGGTGGACAGCGCCAAACCGCTGCCGAACTCGTTGGTGCCCAGCGACTTGGGCTGGTCAAAGCCCATCCATACGGTGGTGGCCAGGGTCTGCGTGAAGCCCGAGAACCAGACGTCGACGGCGTCGTTCGTGGTGCCGGTCTTGCCGCCGATGTCATTGCGCTTGAGCACCTGGTGCGCGCGGGCGGCGGTGCCATTGACGGTGACGTCGCGCAGGATGTCGTCCATGACCCAGGCGGTGCGCGGGTCGATGGCGCGCGCCTGCGCGTCGCCGGCCACCACGGGCTGCGCCTTCATCAAGACGTTGCCGGAGCGGTCCGTGACGTGGTCGATGAGGTAGGGCGTCACGCGATAGCCGCCATTGGCGAACACGCTGTACCCATTGGCGACCTGCAGCGGCGTGGCGCCGCCCGCGCCCAGGGCCAGCGGCAGCACGGCCGGCCAGCGCGACTTGTCAAAGCCGAAGCGCGTCAGGTAGTCCTGCGCGTATTGCGGGGAGATTGCCTGCAGGATGCGGATCGACACCATGTTCTTGGACCGCATGAGGCCCTGACGCAGGGTCAGCATGGGTTCGTACTTGTTGCCGTCGTTCTTGGGCTGCCAGGCCTTGGAGCCGGTCTGCTCGGCCGTCAGCATGAAAGGCTGGTCGGAAATCTGCGTGGCGGGCGTCAGGCCCCGTTCCAGCGCGGCCGCGTAGACGAACGGCTTGATGTTCGAACCGGGCTGGCGCCAGGCCTGCGTGACGCGGTTGAAGTGGCCGCGATTGAAGTCAAAGCCGCCGATCATGGCGCGGATGGCGCCATCCTGCGGCACCATCGACACCAGCGCGGCCTGCAGGGCCGGCATGTTGATGATTTCCCAGTTGTCGCCGTTCTTGTGGATATAGACCACGGAACCGCGGCGGATGCGCTGGGTGTCGCTGGCCTTGGGATTGAGCGCGCGGGCGACGACCGCCAGGGCCTTCTTGTCCGAGATCGTGATGATGTCGCGTCCGCTGCGCGCCACGGTGACTTCGGTGGGGCTGGCGGCCAGCACGACGGCGGCGAGCAGGTCTTCGCTGTCGGGCGACTTTTCCTGCACGCCATCCAGGACCTCGTCGAGCGCCTGCGGGTCCTTTTCCACGCCGTCGGGCAGGTCGACCTGATCTTCCGGGCCCGGATAGACGGCGCGGCGCGTGTAATCGATGATGCCGTCGCGCACGGCGCGGTAGGCGGCTTCCTGTGCCTTGGAATCGATCGTGGTGTAGACGTCGATGCCCTGCGAGTACGTGTTTTCCTGGAAGACGCCGTACATCAGCTGGCGGGCCAGCTCGGCCGGATAGTCGCCATGCACCGCGAAGCCGCGCGCGCTGCTGCCGTCCGAGCCGCGGATCGTGAGGCGCTGGTTTAGGGCCTCTTCGGTTTGCTCCGGCGTCAGGTAGCCCAGCGTCTTCATGCGGCCCAGCACGTAATGCTGGCGGATTTCCGCGCGCGGGAAGTTGGTGATGGGGTTAAAGCGCGAGGGCGCCTTGGGAATGCCGGCCAGCATCGCGGCTTCGGCCGGGGTGACCTCCGACAGCGGTTTGCCGAAGTACGTGCGCGAGGCGGCCGCGAAACCATAGGCGCGATGGCCCAGGTAGATCTGGTTCATGTAGAGCTCAAGGATCTGGTCCTTGGTGAGCTCGGACTCGATCTTGAATGTCAGCAGCAGTTCATAGAACTTGCGCGAGTAGGTCTTTTCCGATGACAGATAGAAATTGCGCGCGACCTGCATCGTGATCGTGCTGCCGCCCTGGGACTTGGAGCCCTTGACGATGTTGGTCAGCACGGCGCGCGCAACGCCCATCCAGTCGACGCCGCCGTGGCTGTAGAAGCGGTCGTCCTCGGCCGCCAGCACGGCTTGGCGCATCACCGGGGGGATTTCGTCGAAACGCAGCACGTTGCGGTGTTCTTCGCCGTACTCGCCGATCAAGACCTTGTCCGCGGTATAGACGCGCAGCGGCACGCGCGGCCGGTAGTCGGTCATTGCATGCAGGTCGGGCAGGCTGGGCCACGCCAGGGCCAGCGCGAGGCCGAGCAGGATGGCGCCGCACACGGCTGCGCCGGCGGCTGCGATGCCCGCTTTGACCAGGAGAGGTTTCCAGGGGAGGCCCGATTTGCCGCCCGGGTTGGCGGAGGATTGCTGGGGGGTGCTCATTGCAGGCGATTCTAGGTCAGAACGCTATAGACCGCCCAGAACGCAATAAGGTTTCGGTAACGAAATCTGCCCGCCCAGGAGGGATTCAGCTTGCATTCAGGTGCTGCGCGACGCCGGGGACGGATTGCAGGTAACGCTGGGGCGGCGCGCCGAGCGCGCGGTGGAACATCGCCGAGAACGCGCTGGCGCTGCGGTAGCCGAGGTCGGCGGCGATCCGAGCCACCGGCACGCCCAGCGACAGGCGGCACACGGCGTCGGCCAGGCGTACCTGCTGCACCCATTGCCGGTAGTTCAGTCCCAGTTCGCTTTGAAACAATCGGATCAAGGTGCGGCCGCTGGCGCCGACCTCGCTGCCCCAATCGTCGATGCCGCGCTGCAAGCCGGGCTGGTCCAGGATGGCCACGCAAATGGCTTGCAGCCGCCGGTCGCGCGGCCACGGGATCTGGATGGGTACGACGCGGGCGGCGGCCAGTTCGGCCAGGATCAGCCCTGCAATCTGCTCGATCCGTCCCCCGAGCGGGTAGTCGATGGGTTCGGCCGTCAGCGCCAGGATCAGTTCGCGCAGCAGGCCGCTTACCTCGATGACCTGGCACTGGGGCCAGTAGCCTTTTGCCGCCTCGGCCTGGATGTAGAGCGAACGCATGGAGACCGCGCCCACCATGTCCACGCCGTGCGGCACGCCCGCCGGCACCCAGAGCGCGCGCAGCGGCGGCAGGGCCCAGAAGCCGCTGGGCGTGGTGACGCGCATCACGCCGTCTATGGCGTAGATGAGCTGCGCGCGCGGGTGCGAATGCGAGCCGGTCTGTGCGCCCGCGGGAAATTCCTTGGCCATTGCCGTCACGACCCGCGGCCGGTGCTGGTAATCCTGGGCATCGATGCTGCGCGCGGGATCGGGGGCGGGACGCATGACCATCGTGTCACTTCCGGCAAAAGGATGAAGGGGCGCGCAAAAGCGCAATGCGCCTATTTTGTCACTTTGGCGACGAAAATTGGCAGATCGCGCGGGCGATGCATTTCTACACTGGAGCCCTGGTCCCGGCGCCCGGCCGGCCGTCCTTCAATCTTCTTGCGCGACCCATGAACTCCGCCCAGCAATCCGCCGCCGGCCTGGCTGCCACCCCCTCCGCGGCACCGGCCGCTTCATCCGATCCCTCCTCCGCCGATCCCTCCACCGCCGATCCCTCCACCGCCTTCAAGGTGTTGGGCGCCATCAGCGTGGCGCATCTGATGAACGACATGATCCAGTCGATCCTGCTTGCCATCTATCCGATGCTCAAGGATTCGTTCAGCCTGACGTTCACGCAGATCGGCCTGATCACCCTGGTCTACCAGCTTGCCGCGTCGCTGCTGCAACCCTTCATCGGCTTTTACACCGACCGGCATCCCAAACCGTACTCGTTGCCCGTGGGCATGGGGTTCACGCTGGTGGGCCTCTTGCTGCTGTCGATGGCCCCGTCCTTCGGCTGGCTGCTGGTGGCGGCCGTGCTGGTGGGCACGGGCTCGTCGGTGTTTCACCCCGAGTCGTCGCGGGTGGCGCGCATGGCGTCGGGCGGGCGGCACGGGCTGGCGCAGTCGCTGTTCCAGGTGGGCGGCAATGTGGGATCGGCGCTGGGGCCGCTTCTGGCCGCGCTGGTCATCATTCCGCACGGGCAGGGCAGCGTGGCGTGGTTCTCGGTGGCGGCGCTGTTCGGCATCGGGGTGCTGATGTGGATCGGCCGCTGGTACAGCGCCAATCGCGTGCTGCTCAAGCCGCGCGCGCGGCGCGAGGGCGCGGGCAATGGGCTCACGCGTAATCAGGTGCTGGGCGCGTTGACCGTGCTGGGCGTGCTGGTGTTCTCGAAATACTTCTATCTGGCCAGCCTGAACAGCTACTTCACCTTCTACCTCATCGACAAGTTCGCGCTGTCGGTGCGGGAGGCGCAGCTGTATCTCTTTCTGTTCCTGGCCGCGGTGGCGGTGGGCACCGTGGTGGGAGGGCCGGTCGGCGACCGCATCGGCCGCAAGATCGTGATCTGGGTGTCGATCCTGGGCGTGGCGCCTTTCACGCTGATGCTGCCGCACGCGAACCTGTTCTGGACGGGCGTGCTGGTGGTCATCATCGGCGTGGTGCTGGCCTCGGCGTT
>JAEYVD010000170.1 GCA_023432075.1 Pseudomonadota bacterium
CCTTGACCTGCTTGATCGCCAGATCCAGCGGCAGTTGGTCGAAGGTGACGGCGCTGAGCTTTTCCTGCGATTCGCGGGTGACGTCGCGGCGCGTGGCGGCGTCGATCAGCGGTCCTTCCATGACCCAAGTGACGCCTTCGTCGGTGTAGATCAGGTCCATGCCGAGCTGCACTTCGAACAGGCCATAGGGCGTGCGGCGCACGGTCGTGACGTTCATGCCCGAAAAACGCTGCTGAAAGCGTTCCTTGACGGCGGCCGACTGCGGATCGAGCTCAGTGGTGGCGACGCTGGTTTCGCCCTTGGCCGCCTGCCCCACCGATTGCGTGGAAACAGACTTCGCGCCCTGCGCATGGGCCGTGGCGGACAGGCCGATGCCCGCGGCGAGGAAACAGGCCGCCAGCGTGGCGGGAATGCGGAATTTCATCGGTGCTCCAGTACTTGTCAGTCGTGTGCTCAGCCGGAAAGCGTAACCGATCCGGGGCGGGCGGCCACGCCAGGTAGTGGCGCGACCATGACCCTCAGACGGCCGCCGGGCCGCGCAGGTTCCGCTGGACGAGGCGCCGCCCTAGTTGGCGGACGCCCCTGCGATCAGGCGGCGCTTGACCAGCGGCGCGCGTTCGACCCAGTGCATGCCGGCATTGCGCAGCCACACGAGCGGCGTCGCCTTCGATCCGAAGAGCTTGTGCAGTCCGTCCGTGGCCAGCCGCATGGCCAGGACCGGCTCGGCGCGCGCCCGCTGGTAGCGGTGCAATACGCGCAGGTCGCCGGCCTGGCGGTAGGGCTCACGCCCGGCGACGATGCGGGCCAGCGCCTCGACGTCGCCCAGCCCCAGGTTCAGGCCCTGCCCCGCCAGCGGGTGCAGGCGGTGCGCGGCGTCTCCGGCGAGCGCGATGCCGGGGGCCACCATCTGGGCGCGCTCCAGCGTCAGCGGAAAACCGTGCAGCTTGCTGCGGACCTTCAGGCGGCCGAGCCGCCCTTCAGCGGCCTCGGCCAGCAAGGCTTCCAGGCGAGCGGCCTGCGCTTCCTGCGGCAGCGCCAGCAATTGCTGCGCCAATTCGCTGCGCATGGACCAGACCATGGACACCTGCGGACCATCCGCCGTGTCGGGCAGCGGCAGCAGCGCCAGCACGCCGTCGTCGCGGAACCATTGGAACGCCGTGCCCTGGTGAGGCAGTTCGGCGTCCAGATGCACCACCAGTCCGGTGTCGTCGTAGGACTCGGCTTCGTGTTTCAGTCCTGCGGCGGTGCGCAGCGGCGAGGCCGCGCCATCGGCGCCGACAAAGAGCTCGGCCTGGATGCGCGCCCCGCTCTCGGTCTGGACCGCGCCATTCTGGTAACCGGTGCAGCGGTCTTCGATCCAGGCGATGCCGAACATGCGCACGGCCTGGATCAGGACGCGCTCGATCTCGCCGGACTCGACGATCCAGGCCAGTTGCGGCAGCGCCGCCTGCCAGGCGTTCAGGTTCACCTGGCCGTCCGCGTCGCCGTGGATCTCCATGGCCTGCACGGGCATCAGGCGGGACGCGGGCATGGCGTCCCACACACCGATGTCGGCCAGAAAGCGCTGGCTTGCGGGCGAGATGGCGTAGACGCGCGGGTGATAGTGGTTGGGATCGGCCGGCGGCACGGCGGCGCGCGGCGCCAGCACGGCCACGCGCTGGCCGCGGCGGGCCAGCGCCAGGGCGGTGGACAGGCCGACGATGCCGGCCCCGCAAACTACGATCTGATGGCTCATCGTGCGGAGGGCTCCCCGGCCTGTTTGGGCCACAGCAGCCACATCTGGCCGCGTTGCTTCATGCGGCCGGCCTGCTGGCCGGCTTCTTCGCCGTAACCCCAGTAGAAGTCGGCGCGTGCCGCGCCCCGGATGGCCGTGCCCGTGTCCTGGGCGAACACCAGGCGCTGCAGGGGCCGGTCGGAGGCCGGATACGTGGTGGACAGGAAGAGCGGCGTGCCCAGCGGCACGAAGGTCGCATCCACCGCCACCGAGCGCCGCGGTGCGAGCGGGATGGCATAGGCGCCCTTGGGGCCTTGTTCGGGATCGATGACCGCCTCTTCGCGGAAGAACACCACCGCCGGATTGGCGTTGAGCATTTCAGGCACGCGCTTGGGATTGCGCTGCGCCCACGCCCGGATGTTCTGCATCGACGCCTGATCGGCGGTGAGTTCGCCGCGGTCGATCAGCCAGCGGCCGATGGACACGTAGGGCTGGCCGTTGTGGTCGGCGTAGGCGACGCGGATGGTCTTGCCGGCATCCGGGCCGTCCGTCAGCTGCACGCGGCCGGAGCCCTGGACCTGCAGGAAGAAGTTGTCCACAGGGTCATCGACCCACACCACGACGGGCGGGCGGCGGCCGGAAGACGATTCGATGGCGGCGCGCGTGTCGTAGGGCACGACGCGCTTGCCGTCGAGCTTGCCGCGCACGCGCTTGCCGGCCAGATCCGGGTAGACCGACCCCAGGTCGATCGTCAGCAGGTCGGCGGGCACCGCATACAGCGGCCACTGGTAGACGCCGCCCTGGCGGCGCGATCCGCGCACCAGCGGCTCGTAGTAGCCCGTGACCGTATTGGTGGCGGGCTTGCCGTCGGCGGCGTTCAGGCGCCAGGGTTGCAGGTAGGTCTGCAGAAAGCGGCGCACGCCTTCACCGTCGCCCGCAGCGGGCGCGCGGGCCGGATCGATGGCGGCGGCGCAAACCGGCTGCCAGGCGCGCGGCGTGGCGCGCGCAGGCGCGGCCAGGTTGCCGCTGGTGGGCCGCATCAGGCCCTTGCAGTTGCGCAGGAAAAGGGGCCAGAACTGGTTCAGGTCGTCGGCGCTCCAGCCGGGCAGCTCGGACCAGTTGGCCGGTTTGAGCT
>JAEYVD010000199.1 GCA_023432075.1 Pseudomonadota bacterium
CCGTTCACCCGCAGCAGGTCGGGCCGCAACGTCGTCACCACGAATAGAATACCCAGGCAGACCGTGACGGCCTGAGCAAAGATCAGCCAATATCGGCGCATGTTTCTGATAGGACTAGCAATGAATAAAGTGGACTCCCGCGTCCTGGCCAGCTGGCTGGACGACACCCTGCAGGCGGCCCGTTTCAAGGACTACTGTCCCAACGGGATGCAGGTGGAAGGCCGATCCGAGGTCGGACACATTATCACCGGTGTGACGGCCAGCGAAGCATTGCTGCGCGCCGCCGTCGAACGCGGCGCGGATGCGGTGCTGGTGCATCATGGCTGGATGTGGCGCAACGAAGACCGTCGCGTCATCGGCACCCGGCGCACCCGCATGGCCTTGACGCTGAAGAACGACCTGAACCTGTACGCCTACCATCTGCCGCTGGATGCGCACCCCACGCTGGGCAACAACGCGCAGCTGGCGCGGGTGCTGGGTCTGCCCCCCGCGCGGCGCGACGCCGGGGCGCCGCTGACTTGCGGGCAGGACGGGCTGATCTGGCTGGGCGAGGCCAGCGGCCTGCAGACGCTGGGCCAGTTAGGCGAGCGCGTGGCGCAGCGCCTGGGCCGCCCGCCGCTCGTCGTGGGCGACCCGGACCAGCCGCTGGCGACCATCGCCTGGTGCACGGGCGGCGCCCAAGGGATGATGGGCGAGGCCGTGGATGCGGGCGCCAGCGTCTACCTTACTGGCGAAGTCTCGGAATCCACGGTGCATCTGGCGCGCGAAACCGGGGTGGGCTTCATCGCGGCCGGCCACCACGCCACCGAACGCTACGGCGTCCAGGCGTTGGGACAGGCCGTGGCCGAGCGCTTCGGCATCAAGGTCGAATTCGTGGATATCGACAATCCTGCCTGACCCAGCCGCCCCTTCAAATCACAAAAGCGTCCGATCAAGGACGCTTTTTCATTTAGGGCCGCTTGAGCAGGTCGCGGATTTCACGCAGCAGGGCGACGTCTTCCGGCGTCTTGGCCGGCGCCGGCGCTTCCTCCTGCTTGTTGCGGGCCTTGTAGATGGCCTTGACCATCCAGAAGATCACGAACGCCAGCAGGACGAAATTGATGATGATCGTAACGAAGTTGCCCCACGCAAACACATTGGCGCCAGCCTTGGTCAGATCCGCGTAGGTCATCGGTCCGGCATAGCCCTCGGGCATCGACAGGACGAGGAACTTATTCGAGAAATCGACCGATCCGCCCAGGATGAAATTGACGAGGGGCATGATGATGTCCCGCACCAGCGAGTCGACGATCCTGCCGAAGGCCGCGCCGATAATGACACCGACGGCCAGATCGACCGCGTTGCCCTTGACCGCGAAATCTCGAAACTCTTTGACGAAACCAGTCGATTTGCTCATAAATCCGCTCCATTCGTGATACGCCTGGGGTAGGCTGGCCTATAATACGCGGTTGCTATGTTGTTACATATTCCCGCGAACCCGATGCCGCAGAAGTGATGCTACTCGTTGAGCGGGCGCATCAACAAGGATAGGAAGATGAGTCAGGATACGCTGGTGCATGACGATGACGGTGCGGTTGATCCCAACCTGCCACCTGATCCTTCGCGACGTTTCTGGGTTACCACCGCCTGTGCTGTGGGCGGCGTAGCAGGTGTCGCAACGGCAGTGCCGCTTGTGAGCACGTTTTCTCCCTCTGAAAAAGCCCGCGCGGCCGGGGCGCCCGTTGAGGTGGATGTCGGCGACATTCCCGTCGGCGCCATGAAAACGGTCGAATGGCGCGGCAAACCGGTGTGGATCATCCACCGCTCGCCCGAGCAGCTCGCCGGTCTGAAAGCGCTGGACCCCCTGCTTGCCGACCCGCAATCCAAGCGGCCCGGCTTCACCCCTCCCTATGCCGAAAACGAAGCCCGCTCGCGCAAGCCCGAGCTCTTCGTCTGCGTCGGCATCTGCACGCACCTGGGTTGCTCGCCCACCGCGCACTTCGAAACGGGTGGCGGCGGCGGTCTGGGCGCGGATTGGCAAGGCGGATTCCTCTGTCCCTGCCACGGCTCCACGTTCGACCTGGCTGGCCGGGTCTTCAAGAACAAGCCTGCCCCCGATAATCTCGAAGTTCCGCCGTACCAGTACCTCAGCGACACCCGCATCATCGTGGGCGTCGATGAAGACAACAAGGCCTGACGCTCGCGTCGCGCTTTTTTCCCGATCTACGTAAGTAAAAACAATACGCCACGTATTAGAGAAGGAGCCGTTACATGGCTGGCGAGAAAACCGTCGAGACGACAGGCCTGTTGGGCTGGCTGGACCGGCGCTTTCCGGTGACCTCCACCTGGAAAGCCCATCTGTCCGAGTATTACGCACCCAAGAATTTCAACTTCTGGTATTTCTTTGGCTCCCTGGCGCTTCTGGTGCTGGTGCTGCAGATCGTGACCGGCATCTTCCTGGTCATGCACTACAAGCCGGACGCCGAGCGCGCGTTCCAGTCCGTCGAATACATCATGCGCGAGGTCCCGTGGGGCTGGCTGGTGCGCTACATGCACTCGACCGGCGCCTCGATGTTCTTCGTCGTGGTTTACCTGCACATGCTGCGCGGCCTGCTTTACGGTTCCTACCGCAAGCCCCGCGAACTGGTGTGGATCTTCGGCGTCGCGATCTTCCTCTGTCTGATGGCCGAAGCGTTCTTCGGCTACCTGCTGCCCTGGGGCCAGATGTCGTACTGGGGCGCCCAGGTGATCGTGAACCTGTTCGCGGCCATCCCGTTCATCGGCCCTGAACTGTCGATCTGGATCCGCGGCGACTACGTCGTGTCCGACGCCACGCTGAACCGCTTCTTCGCCTTCCACGTCATCGCCATTCCGCTGGTGCTGATCGGCCTGGTCGCCGCTCACCTGGTGGCGCTGCATGAAGTCGGCTCCAACAACCCGGACGGCGTCGAGATCAAGCAAGGCCCGAAGGACAAGTACGGCCGCCCGAAGGACGGCATCCCGTTCCATCCGTTCTACTCGGTGCATGACCTGGTGGGCGTGGCGGGCTTCCTGCTGGTGTTCGCGGCCATCGTGTTCTTCGCCCCGGAAATGGGCGGGTACTTCCTCGAGTTCAACAACTTCATTCCCGCTGACTCGCTGAAGACGCCTCCGCACATTGCGCCGGTCTGGTACTTCACGCCGTTCTACTCGATGCTCCGTGCCACCACCGACGAATTCACGTGGGTGCTGGCGGGCGCGTCGGTGCTGGGCGCCATCGTGCTCTTTGCCAAGAGCAACCTGAAGGGCTTCATGCGCATCGCCGTCCCCGGCATCCTGATCGTCGTCGCCGTGCTGCTGCGCGTCATCGACGCCAAGTTCTGGGGTGTGGTGGCCATGGGCGGCACGGTCGTCATCCTGTTCTTCCTGCCCTGGCTGGATCATTCGCCGGTCAAGTCGATCCGCTACCGCCCCACGTGGCACAAGTGGATCTACGGCATCTTCATGGTCAACTTCCTGGTGCTCGGCTACATCGGTACGCAGCCGCCCAGTCCGCCGTTGAACCTGACGTCGCAGATCGGCACGCTGCTGTACCTGGCCTTCTTCTTCCTGATGCCGGTATGGAGCCGCCTGGGCACCTTCAAGCAAGTGCCCGACCGCGTCACGTTCCACGCCCACTGAGCCAACGAGAATAACGGACTAACCATGATCAAGAAGCTGATTGGTGCCGTGGCCTTGATGCTCACGTGTACCGCTACCTTTGCCGCCGGAGGCGGCTATCCGCTGGATAAGGCGCCTTACCGCGTCAACGACATGGCGTCGCTGCAAAACGGCGCCAAGCTGTTCGTCAACTACTGCCTGAACTGTCATAGCGCATCCTCGATGCGCTACAACAAGCTCCGGGACATCGGCCTGACCGACGAGCAGATCAAGACAAGCCTGCTGTTCACCGGCGAAAAGATTGGCGACATGATGCATGTCGCCATGACGCCGAAGGACGCCAAGGCCTGGTTTGGCACGACGCCCCCGGACTTGTCCGTGATCGCCCGCGCCAAATCCGTGAACGCCGGCCCCTCGGGATCCGACTATCTGTACACCTACCTGCGCACCTTCTACCGCGACACGTCGCGCGCCACGGGCTGGAACAACCTGGTCTTCCCGTCGGTCGGCATGCCGCATGCCCTCTGGCAGGAACAGGGTCCGCGCGAGCTCACCACCGTCGCCGTTCACGAGGTCGAAGGCAAGGAAGGCGCTCCCAAAACCTGGGAACGCATCACAACGGTGTACGATGCACAGGGTTTTGCCACGGTGAAGGCCGAGCCGTTAGCCAATCACCATGGCCATGCCACCTTCGATGCCAAATTCAAGGCCGCCAACCCGGCCCAAACCGCAACATACGACAACGACGTCGCTGATCTGACCGCGTTCATGTCCTGGATGGCCGAGCCCGTCCAGACACTGCGTGTCCGCATCGGCGTCGGCGTCATGTTGTTCCTGCTCCTGTTCTTCTTTGTTACGTGGCGCCTGAATGCCTCGTACTGGAAACACGTGCGCTAACCGTAACGCCCCGCCAGGTTCCCCAGCCACCCCGTCTATCGGGGACGGAAGAGGCGGATAGGGCCGTACGCCTATCCTGCCTGGCAATTGGGGCCAGCGCCTGCTAGATTTAGGCGCTGGCCTTTCGTTTTTCAATAAAGGACTTACCGCCATGATGGTGCTCTATTCCGGAACCACGTGTCCGTTTTCGCAACGCTGCCGCTTCGTGTTGTTCGAAAAGGGTATGGATTTCGAGATCCGCGACATCGACCTGTACAACAAGCCCGAAGACATTTCGGTGATGAACCCGTACGGTCAAGTGCCCATTCTGGTCGAACGCGACCTGGTTCTGTACGAGTCGAACATCATCAACGAGTACATCGACGAGCGCTTCCCGCACCCGCAGCTCATGCCCGCCGACCCGGTCATGCGCGCCCGTACGCGTCTGTTCCTCTACAACTTCGAGAAGGAACTCTTCGTTCACGTCTCGACGCTGGAAGACCGCAGCGCCAAGCCCGACGAAAAGAAGCTCGCCAACGCTCGCCAGAACATCCGCGACCGCCTGGCTCAGTTGGCCCCGATGCTGCTCAAGAACAAGTACATGCTGGGCGAGGAATTCTCCATGCTCGACGTGGCCGTCGCACCGCTGCTCTGGCGCCTGGACCACTACGGCATCGAACTGCCCAAGAATGCGGCTCCGCTGCAAAAGTACGCCGAACGCATCTTCTCGCGCCCGGCCTACATCGAAGCGCTGACGCCTTCGGAAAAAGTGATGCGTCGCTAAGGCTGGTTGTGTGATGGGTGAAACTTCGACCAAACCGTATCTGATCCGCGCACTGCACGAATGGTGCACCGATAACGGCTACACGCCGTATATCACCGTGCAGGTCGACGAGCACACCATGGTGCCCGTCGCCCACGTGCGCGACGGCCAGATCACGCTGAACGTGGGCACGCTGGCCACCAACCGTCTGGTGCTGGGCAACGAATTCATCGAATTCCAGGCCCGCTTCAGCGGCGTGACCGAAAACGTCTACGTTCCCGTGGGCGCCGTCAGCGCCATCTATGCGCGCGAAACCGGCGCCGGCATGGGCTTCGAGGTCCAGCCCTACGAGCCGCCCGAAGCCGGCGCGCAGAGCGCCTCGCCGGCCCCTGCCGCCCCGGAAGGCTCCGACGCCAATCCCGCCCCTGGCGATGATGACGGCGACGACGACGAACCCAAGCGCCCGCGCCTGACCATCGTCAAATAACGACCCCACGAGAGGGGCTGCATTTTTTTCATTACAATGCAGTCCCTGCGCGTGCCCCGGCACGCATCGCCGGTGTAGCTCAGTTGGTAGAGCAGCTCACTTGTAATGAGAAGGTCGAGGGTTCGATTCCTTTCACCGGCACCAGAGAAATACCCCAGCAAAAAGGCCGATTCCTTGTGGATCGGCCTTTTTTTTTGCAGTGGGGCAGCCGCCCCCTTGGCCAGCGTCCCGCCTTCGATGCGCTTTCCAAATTCTTCTGATTGTCCGCCGTTCGACGCAGTGTTGTTCTAAGCGCTCTGCGAATCCCGAAGGATTAATCATGAATGGCCGCCCGATTGTTCGTGTAGGCGACAAGACCACGCATGGAGGTACGGTGACGGAGGGGTTCTCCTCCTATGACGTTCTTGGCCGTGCCGCTGCGGGAATGGGGCACATGGTGACTTGCCCTCGCTGCGAGGGCGCTTTTCCCATCGCCGAAGGTGTCGCCACTTTCGCTATCGACGATAGCTTCGTTGCAGTCGACGGCATGAAAACGTCATGCGGCGCTTTGCTGATCGCGAGTCAAACTTTTGCGGTTGTAGACGTCGGTCTGGGGAGCATCGTCAAGGCCTCAAACAATGGCGGCGCATCTGAAAAAAGATTCCTGACACAGCAGATCTCGCCGAGCGAGCAGGGCTTCTCGAACATTCGCCAGGCCGACTGCGACCACCCCGATACGGCAATACCGCTGGCCGAATACATCGTCCGTGAGATGAAGACCAATCCGTTCTCCGTTCGCGGCAGGCAGATACATGAAGCCAACCACTACGACGCAAAAACGTACTTGAAGGACTGGGAGAGCGCTCCCTGGTATACGAAGCTGTCAGGACGGAAAACCTACCTGGAGAAAATGACGGAAGCGAAGCTATGGGCGTATACGTCATTCGCTGAAATCATCGGTCCGAATCGCCCCTGGGATCACAAGCCTGCCTTGCAACGCATGCTGGGTTCAAGCCTGAACGAAGGCTGGCAGAAGTATGGCGACTTCGACTACTACTATGACATCTGGTCAAACATCCATTATGGATACGTTGGCGTCGCGCTCGGCTTTGGTACCAACGAGCTCATCAATTCGGCGGGCATGGCACAAGCGCTGTTGGATGCCTACACTGCCGTGCTGAAGAAGCGATGGCCGACCATGCAGCACCATCCCGAAAACGGTGCCTGGCCCGCCAGTGCTGACGATGTGCCAGATCATATTTCCATCAAGCTGGGCTGCAATCTTTATCGCCAGGCCAAACCCCACGAACTGACGACTTCGACTCTGCTGCAAGCAGTTGAAGCCGTACCGTTACCTTGGGGGAATGGTCAGCACCAAGCCAAAGCTAACCACAAATGCGGGCGCAAGAGGAAATAATGGGCTGCGTGTTGAAATTCTTCGGAATCATCGTTGCGTTGCTAGCTGCGCTATGGTGTTCCATAGCCTTATGGGGCACGTTCTCGCCCATTGTGCTCTTGCATTATTCCGAGCGCGCGACGGATAAAATTGGCGTCTTCTTTAACGACAACCACAACACCGCGAAATTCGGGATGAGCCCGGGCGAGACGTCCGCTCACTACACGGCAATGTTTCCGGAGCCCGACATGTGGCTACTCCTGACATTTCCCAGTGAAAGCACAGATTCGCTGGAAATCACCAAGCCATTCCGACGAATCGACGTTTGTATCGGACCTGGCGCAAAGATTGAGCGAACGGTGACACGCCACGGGTTTTTTGATCGTTTTACCGAGCCGAGCCCACCCTGCGAGCCGGCGTCCAAGCGCTGAATCGCCTGGGGCACGCGTACCTGCCAAAACCCCATACGGATTCTCCGATCGCGATTCTGCTACCGCGCCCAGGCGTTTGAGATGAGAGGGTGGCGCGCGCAGCGCGCATCCGCCCCCACCCGCATCACCCCAACGCCGGCAACATATCAAACAGCAGCACCATCACCAACCCCACCACCGACACGATCGACTGCACCACGGAAATCGTCTTCGTGGCTTCGCCCATGGTCATGCCGAACGATTCCTTCACCATCCAGAATCCGGCGTGGTTCGCGTAGTTAAAAAACAGCGAACCGCAGCCGATGGACAGGGCCAGCAGCGGCAAATTCAGGTTGGGGTCGGCGCCAGCCAGCGGCGCCAGCAAACCCGCGGCGCCGACGATGCCCACCGTGGCCGAGCCGGTGGAGACCGACAGCAGCATGGCGATCAGCCAGCCCAGGATCAGCGGCGGGAAAGCGAACTGGTGTGTCAGGTGGACGATGGCGTCGCCGACCTTGGCGTTCGTCAGGACCTGCTGGAAGGCGCCGCCGCCGGCGATGATGAGCATGATGCCGGCGATGGGCTTCAGGCTCTGGCCTAGCGCGCCACGCAGCTTTTCCGCATCGCCGCCGCGCAGGAAGACCAGCGTCACGGCCGCAAACAGTACGCCCAGCAGCATGGCGACGATGGGGTTGCCGAGGAAGGCCGCAACGTGCGTGACGCTCGAGTCCTTGGGCAGCAGCATTTCGGCCACGGCGTGGACCAGCATCAGCAGGGCCGGCAGCAGCGCCGCCAGCACGCCCAGTCCGACGCTGGGCGCGTTACTGCCGCCAGGGCTGTCGGCAGACGCAGTGAACTGTTCGAGCAGGGCCTCGTCCGGCCGCGTCGTCATGCGCGGGGCGATGAATGCGCCATACAGCGGTCCGCCGAAGATCATGGCCGGCAGCGCCGCGATGAAGCCGTAGATCATCGTGGGGCCCACCGTGGTCTTGAGCGTGGCGATGGCAGTCAGCGGACCGGGATGCGGGGGCACCATGCCATGCATGGCCGCCAGGGCGGAAATCACCGGCACGCCCACGTACACGTAGGCCGAACCCTTGAAGCGCGCCTGGCTTTCCAGTTTGCGCGCCACGCTGAAGATCAGCGGCAGCATCACCACCAGGCCCACTTCGAAGAACATGGGGATGCCAATGACGAACGCCACCAGCGTCATGGCCCACGGAATCACGCGCGGAGAGGTATGGCGCAGGATCGCGTTGGCCAGGCGTTCGGTGGTGCCCGAGTCCGCGAGGATCTTGCCCAGCATGGCGCCCAGCGCGATCACCACGCCCACGGCGCCCAGCGTCTTGCCGGCGCCGTCCGTCAGGCTCTTGACGATAGCGCCCGGGGCCATGCCCGTTGCAAAGCCGACGCCGATGGATACGATCAAGAGCGCCAGCAGCGGATGCATGCGTAGACGCGAGACGATCAGCGCGACCAGGACCAGAACGCTCACCAGGGCGGTGAGCAGCAATTGAATGTCGAACGAAGACATGACGTGAACCCAGAAAAGACGAGAGAGGTTGCGAGCCTTCCTTCTTCTGGGGGCAATGATAAGGGATAGGCCATCCGCACGTCCCAAACGCCAGAGACGTCCGCGCGCGGCGCCGCCATCCCTACAGCCGGCTGAACGCCCTGGCTAAAGCATGCGACGCGCGCAGCTGCACGGCGCATGCGTTCAAGCACAAAATGAAGGCGCGCTACTGGCCGTTCTCCAGTCGCTTCATGGCGGACGCCGAATAACGCAGGCCCGCCGCCGCGCCCGGCGCGAACACCTCGTCCAGTTGGCGCCAGGTCTGGTCGGGCAGCGTAAGCGCCACCGCCTCCTGCGCCTCGCGCACGTGCTCGGGTTCTGTCACGCCGACAATCGGCGTGGCGTCGCCATTGCGGCCGCACCAGGCCAGGGCGAGCTGCGCCGGCTTGATGCCAAGATCCTGCGCCATGGCCTCCAACAGCTTGACCAGTTCGATGTTCTTGTAAAAGTTTTCGCCCTGGAAGCGAGGCATGTCGCGCCGCTGGTCGCCGGCCGGAAGGTCTTCTGGCTTCCGGACGGCGCCGCTCAGGATGCCCCGTCCCAGCGATGCGTAGCCAAAGAACCAACTGCCTTGCTCACGCAGAAAGTCCAGCATGCCTTCCTCGGGTTCGCGGCTCCACAAGGAATATTCGCTCTGCACAACCGCCACGGGATGAACAGCCGCGGCCCGCGCGTAGGTCTTCGGCCCCACCTCGCACAGTCCCAGGGCGCGAACCTTACCCTTTTCCACCAGGCGCGCCATCGCGCCGTAGGTGTCTTCGATCGGCACGTTTGGATCCACGCGGTGCAGGTAGAACAGATCAATCACGTCGGTGCCCAGGCGGCGCAGGCTTGCCTCGCAGGCGGCCTCCACCCGTTCCGGCCGGGCGTCCAGGCCGCGCTGGTCTGCGCGTTCGCCGAACAGGTAACCGAACTTCGTGCAGAGCACCAGCGCATCGCGCTTTGCCGCGATCGCCTTGCCCACCAGTTCTTCATTGGCGCCATTGGCGTAGAGATCCGCGGTATCGATCCACCGCCCGCCGTTGTCCAGGTAGTAGGCCAGGGTCTCATTCGCCTGGCTCTCGGAGGAAGGACCGTAGTAGCCGGTCATGGCCATGGTGCCCAGGACAAACGCGGGGCGCGTGTCCGACAGCATTCGATTCATCATTTCGATTTCCGGTTGATGCCGGTCTGCCGCCGCCTCGCAGTGCGGACGCCGGCAAACCAACGTGAATGGTTCAATCAGCGACGCCCTGGCGCACCACGCCGGACGCAACCAGCGATTGGATTGCCTGCGCGTTCAGGCCGAGCTCGGCGAGAATGTCTTCGGAGTCCTGTCCGACCCGCGGCGGATCTCGCCGCAGATCGAACGACGCGCCTTCCATGCGGATGGGCAGCCGCGGCAGACGCGTGCGCACCCCGCCCGGCAGCACCGTTTCCATCAATCCGCCGGTCGTCAGCAGATGCGGGTCGTCAAAAAGATCCTCGGGGCGATTGATGGGCGAGAACGGAATGCGGGACCGCTCGCACACCGCGATGGCCTGCTCCATCGTCATCCCCGCCAGCACCGAGGCCAACGCCGGGATCAGAGTGGCCCGGGCGTCAATACGGTCTTCATTGGTGGCATAGGCCGGATCGCGCAACAGGTCCGGGCGACCAATCTCGGCGCAAAAGCGTTCCCAATGGCGATCGCTCGTGATTCCCACGAATATCTGTTTGCCGTCCAGCACGTGGAAGGGCTCGTACACCGCCCATGCAGACACGCGTTCGGGCATGGGGGGAATCGGCGCCTGCGACTGGGCCGCATAGCAAAGATGCTGCCCCATCAACATGACCGTCGACTCGAACAACGCGGTGGCCACCTTCTGACCCTTGCCGGTCTGCTCGCGCTCGCGCAGCGCCAGCAGCACGGCGATCAAGGCGAACATGCCGCCAGTGATATCGACCACGGAAGTCCCGGCCCGCAATGGCCGCCCGGTCGGGCCGGTCATGTACGCCAAACCCGCCATCATCTGCACCACTTCATCCAGCGCCTGGCGCTCTTTGTACGGACCGTCCAGAAATCCCTTCAAGCTTGCATAGATGAGCCTAGGATTGACGCGCGCGAGCGCTTCGTAACCCAGATCCAGACGTTCCATGGTGTCCGGCGCGAAATTCTCCACCAGTACGTCCGCCGTCTTGACCAGCTCCAGCAGGACCGCGCGGCCGCGCGCATCCTTCAGGTCGACGGCGATGCTGCGCTTGTTGCGGTTGAAATAACCGAAGTAGCCCGTTCCGAATCCCTTCAGACGACGCGTCCGGTCGCCGTCCACGGGCTCGATCTTGATCACGTCGGCGCCAAGGTCCGCCAGCATCATGCCGCACGCGGGCCCCATCACGGTATGCCCGAAATCAAGCACGCGCACGCCCGCCAGCGGCAGCTTACGGTCATCGGCCATGTTCGTTCTCCCTCGAGCGCGCGTCCACGCCAACGTAGCGATAGGGTACCGACGGCGGCATCGGCCCCTTGATGCGCGAGTTGGTATTCATCTGCTCCCACGCATGCGCCAGAATTCCCACCGAACGCGACAGCACGAACAGCCCGCGCGACAGCTCGGGGGCGAAGCCGAGCTCTCCGTACACCACGGCCGTCGCGCCGTCGATGTTCATGGGCAGGCGCCTGCCTTTCAGTTGCATCAGGGCAGATTCCACCGCCACGGCGATCCGCGCGTATCTGCCGTCGACGTGCCCCTGTTCCCTTGCCGCCTCCACCAACTCAAGCAGTTTGCCGGCGCGCGGGTCGACCGGATGAAAGCGATGGCCAAAGCCTGGGATGAAAGCGCCGCAATCCAGCTGCCCACGCACCTCTTGCGTGGCGGCCTGCGTCAGGTCCGCCCCCAGGTCCACGGCATCCCCCACCCGCTGATAGAGCGCCAGGCAGGCCTGCCCGGCGCCGCCATGCACATCGCCCAGCACATTGATGGCCGACGCCATCGCGCCATTGACCCCAATGCCGCAAGTGCTGGCCATGCGGGCGATCGCGATGGAGGGCGCATGCGGACCGTGATCCACGCCCGCAACCAGGGCGGCTTCCAGCAGGCGTGCATGCGCCGGCTGAGGCAGCTCGCCGCGCACCATCAACCAGATCATGGCGGGAAAGCTGATTTCGCCTATCAGCGTCTCGATGGGATAGCCGCGCGGACGAATCTCGCCTGGCTGGATGTCGATCACAGCGGTGCGCCACCAGTCCGCCAGCAGCCCGGCGGGTATCGTTGCTTCAGGATGATCGGTCATGGCCATCAACCCAGCACAAACGGATTGTCGCGGCGCGGTGAAGGCGTGATCCAGACGCTCTTGACCTGCATGTATTCCTTGATGGCCTCGACACCGCCTTCGCGACCCATGCCGCTGCGCTTGTACCCTCCAAATGGCGAGGTGAAGCTGGTGGTGCGGTAGTTGTTGACCCACACGGTGCCCGCCTGAATCTTGTCCACGCATTTCATGGCGCGGCGCAGGTCCTGCGTCCACACGGCGGCAGCGAGGCCGTATTCGGTGTCGTTGGCCAGGCGGATCGCTTCGTCCTCATCCCGGAAGCGGATCACGGACAGGACCGGGCCAAAGACCTCTTCGCGGGCGATGCGCATGTCGTTTTCGACGCCGGTGAAAATCGTCGGCGCCACGAACTGGCCCTGGCCATAGCCTTCGCCGGACAGCGCGTGGCCCCCCAGCACGCACGTCGCGCCACCGGCCTTGGCCATCTCAATCATGCGCATCACCCGTTCCCATTGGTCGCGCGTCGCGATGGGTCCCACTTGCGTGTCAGGCAAGGACGGATCGCCAATCCGCGCCTGTCGGGTCACCTCGACAAGCCGGGCCACGAATTCATCGTGGATCGAATCGTGCACCAGCAGGCGCGAGCCAGCCATGCAGGTCTGGCCCGCGGCGGCAAAGATTCCCGAGATCACGCCTTTCAAGGCCTGGTCCAGGTCCGCGTCATCAAACACCACATTGGGCGACTTGCCGCCCAGTTCTAGCGTCACGCGCTTGAAGCTGCTGGCGGCGGCCTCATTCACCTTCTGACCCCCCGCATCGCCGCCGGTAAAGGCGATCTTGCGCGTCAAGGGATGGCGCACCAGCGGATCCCCGACCTCGGCGCCAAAGCCCGTCACCACGTTCACCACGCCCTTGGGGAAACCCGCCTGTCCCGCCAGCCTGGCCAATTCCAGGATGGAGGCGGAGGCATGCTCGGATGGCTTGATGACGATGGTATTGCCAGCAGCCAGCGCCGGCGCCATCTTCCAGGCGGTCAGCGACAACGGCGAATTCCAGGGGGTGATAGCCACCACCACGCCCAGGGGTTCGTACTTGGTGTAGTTGAATACGCCCGGCTTGTTCACAGGCACCACGTCGCCCCCCACCTTGTCCGCAAGGCCGGCGTAGTAGTAGAACCACTGCGCGATGTTCAAGACCTGGCCGCGCACCTCGGTGATGAGCTTGCCGTTGTCGCGTTGCTCGACCCGGCCCAGGTGATCGGCGTTCTCTTCGATCAGCGCAGCCAGCTTGCGCAACAAGGTCGCGCGCTGCGTGGCGGTGAATTCCGGCCATGCGCCGCCGCTGTACGCCGCATGCGCGGCCTGTACCGCTCGATCCGCATCGGCTGCGGTGCCGCGCGGAATCCGTGCCCACACGGCGCCGGAATAGGGCTCCACGGTGTCGAACCATTCGCCCGAGGCGGGATCAGTCCATTCTCCGTCGATATACAGCTGATAGCTGGCCGGGGATTGTTGCGTGGTGTTCATGCTGTCTGCCTGTTTTAGAACTCAATCGACTTTCAAGTTGCTGCTCTTGACCAAATCGGTGAACAGCGCGATCTCGGCGCGAAGCTGGGCTTCGAATTGCGCCGGGCCGCTGTCGGTGATGGGCTGCAATCCGGCGGTGGCCATCTGGCTTGCAAACTCCGGCGTGCGCGCAATCTTCTGCAAGCTCTCGGCCAGGCGATTTACCACCGCGGGGGGAGTGCCCTTGGGCATCATCAAGCCGTACCAGGAGTCCAGTCGGAAGTTCTTGACGCCGGACTCCTCGAACGTGGGCACGTCAGGCAAAAGCGGCGAGCGCTGTGGCGACGCGACCGCGATCGCGCGAACCTGCCCCGCCTTGATCTGCGGCAGCACGGACCCGAGCGTCGCGAAAGAGATGGGTACATGGCCGGCCACCACGTCGCTCATGGCGGGCGCGGCGCCCTTGTAGGGCACATGCATGATCGAGGTATTGGTCAGCTTCTTGAACAGTTCGGCCGACAGATGAGGCGTGCCTCCGCTACCCGCGGAAGCGTAGGAATACTTGTCCGGATTAGCCCGCAGCGCCTTGAGGAACTCGTCCAGGTTGTGCGCGGGAAAATTCTTGTTGACGATCAGCACGGTGGGCGCCACGGCAATGGCCGCCACGGGCGCAAAGTCGTCGACGCTCTTGAACTGCAGGTCGGGGTACAGAACCGCATTGATCGTGTGATTGGTCGCGGCGATCAAGCCCGTGTACCCGTCACCTTGGGCGCGCGCGACGGCGTTGGCCGCGATGGTCGCGTTGGCGCCGGGGCGGTTTTCGACGATCACCGTCTGGCCGAGCGATTTGCCCAGATCGTTGGCGGCAACGCGGGCGACGATGTCCGTGGGGCCGCCAACGGCAAAGCCCACGATGAAGCGCAACGGACGCGTGGGGTAATCGTCAGCCGCCAGCGCCGGGACGACAGCGACCATGGCAGAAGCCGCGACCAGCGCGCGGGCCATTTTTCTTGCAATGAACATTTGCCAATTCCTGAGAAGGTTTCCTGGGAATTGCACGCCGCTGCCTCCACCACCTTGGCGCCTCTGTTCGGACGCTTGGATCGCCGCCGTGTGCAATGGGTCTAATAATAGAACCGAGTTTTGCCTGACGCAACATCAAAATAGAATGGGGTTCTGCTGTACGCAACAAATTGACGTTATGAGACAATTCGATCCGAATTTGCCCCAAGCCCGCCAGCAGGATTTCTTAGGCGATGCTCCGGGGCCTTTCATGGAAATCAGGGGTTCAAATGGCGCAAGAGAAGGCGACGGAAGACAAGGGCGTCACGGCGGTCGACCGGGCGCTCAGCCTGCTGGGCGCATTTCGCGAAGACGACTACAGCCTGACGCTGACCGAGCTGTCCAAACGCACCGGGCTGTACAAGAGCACCGCCTTGCGGCTCATCGATTCCCTGATCGGCCAGAACTACCTGTTCCGCCTGGCCGATGGCAGCTATCAACTGGGCGCCAAGCCGCTGCAGTTGGGCGCCATCTTTCAGCGTCAGTTGCGCACCGTCGAGTACGTGCCCCCCATCCTGCGTCGCATCGTTGAAGATCTCGGCGAAAGTGCGTCGTTCTACGTCTACCAGAACGGCGGCCGCATGTGCCTGCATCGGGTCGATGCGAACAATCAGGTCATCCGCGACTCGGTTCGCGAGGGAGACTGGCGGCCCCTGGCCGGCGGCGCCACTGGCACCATCCTGCTCGCGTTCCGCAATGCGGAGGGCGCCGAATTTGACGAGGTAAGAAATAAGCTCTGGGCCGCCACGTTCGGCGGCGCCCACCCGGAAATGGCGGCTGTCGCGGTGCCGGTATTCGGCCAGGCACAGGCGCTGATGGGCGCCCTGAGCGTCTCGGGCCCGCGCTATCGCCTGGAAGCCCGTGGCGCGCAGTCGATGGTGCCCACCCTGATGCGCGCCGGGCGCGAACTGACTGCGCTGTTCGGCGGCGACACCAGCGCCTTCGACCAGCGCCTGGCCTGACCGCGAAATCCTCGCGAATTGCGCCTCGCTTTGCATTCTTCCGATTTTTTGTGCATAATTCGCCCCCTCTACCTGTTCCCCGATAGCTCAGTCGGTAGAGCGACGGACTGTTAATCCGCAGGTCGCTGGTTCGAGCCCAGCTCGGGGAGCCAAGAATTTGCAGTACCGCAGTACCCTTAAAAAAGCCCGCAACTTGTTTGCGGGCTTTTTGCATTGGCGCGCGAAGCTGCCGTTCGGGCCCGGGTTGCCGGCGCCCGGGTTGCCAAGCCGCACGCATCGCGTAGCATGGCCCGGGTCCGCACCTTCCCGCCATGCATACCGATGCGTTCATCGCGATCCCTGCCGCCCCTGGTTTCCCTGCGCGCCTTCGAAGCGGCCGCGCGGCGGCTGAGCTTCTCGCAAGCCGCGGAAGATCTGTTTGTCACGCAGAGCGCCATCAGCCATCACATCCAGCGCCTGGAAAAGGAACTGGGCGTCGCGCTCTTCGAACGGCGCACGCGCGCCGTGGCGCTGAGCGAGGCGGGCCAGACCTATTTCCGCAGCGTGCATGCGGCGTTTGAACTGCTGCGCCAGGGCACCGACGCATTGCGCGCGCCCGAGCCGGCGCGCTACACACTGCGGATCGGATTGCTGGCTTCGTTCGCCACGCGCTGGCTGGCGACTCGCCTGCCAGCCTTTGCCGCCACGCATCCTCACATCGATCTGCAACTGCAACCCGACATCGCGCTGGCCGATGTGGCGGGCGGAGAGGTCGACGCCGCGATCCGCTATGGCCGCGGCGGCTGGCCCGGCGTGCGCAGCACATTGCTGTTGACCGAACGCCTGTCTGTCGTATGCGCGCCCGCGCTGGTCGCAGGCAGGAAGCGGCCGAAGACGCCCGCCGATCTGCTGCGCCATCCGCTGCTGGTCTCTCACGCGCGGCATCAGTTCGAATGGGACGCCTGGGCGCACGAGTTTGGATTCGATCTGGGCGCGGCCCGCACGGTGCGTCTGCACGACTACAACATCGTCGTCGAAGCCGCGCTGGCCGGCCAGGGCCTGGCGATGGGCCGCGAGCGGCTGATCTCCTCGCACCTGGCCAGCGGCGCACTGGTCCAAGCCCTGCCGGGCGCGGTGCTGCAAGACCCGCGCATCGGCTGGTGGTTCGTCACGCCGCGCGGGCCATTGAGCGCGCCGGTCCAGGCGCTGCACGACTGGCTGGCGCACACACATTAGTTTTACTCATACCTACTTCGCAAGAATTGATTGGTCAGGCCACGCCGCGGCCGATAGCATCGGGGGAGCGTCAAGACGCGCTTTCCTTTTTTCATAGGTGATTCGATATGACCCGCAGCATTTCCGCCCGCGTTGCCGAGCTTGGCCTGACCCTGGATCCCGCCTCCGCCCCGGCCGCGAACTACGTGCCGTTTGTCCAAGAGGGCAACCTGCTCTACATCTCGGGCCAGATTTCCCGCAAGGATGGCAAGGCCGCGTATCTGGGCCAATTGGGGCACCAGGTGTCTGACGCCGACGGCGTTCAGGCTGCGCGTGCCAGCGCGCTGGGCATCCTGGCGCAGATCGCAGCCGCCACCGGCGACCGTCTGGACCGCGTGGCGCGCGTCGTGAAGCTGGGTGTGTTCGTCGCTAGCGCCCCGGACTTCAATCGCCAAAGCGTCATCGCCAACGGCGCATCGGACCTGATGGTCGACGTGTTCGGCGACGCCGGACGCCATGCGCGCAGCGCCGTCGGCGTGGCCGCCTTGCCGCAGGGCGTGTCGGTGGAAGTCGAGGCCGTCATCGCGCTGACCCCGGCCTGATACGCCCCACCCGACAGGAACCGCCATGACCGCCCCCCTGACCCCAAGCGCCATCCAGGCGCTGCGCGCCCACGCGCCCGGCACGCAAAGCTCGGTGCATTTCAATCACGCCGGCGCATCCTTGCCGTCCACGGCCTCGATCCAGGCCATTCACGCGCATCTGAAGCGTGAAGCGGCGCAGGGTCCGATGGAAGCGGGCGTGGCGGCGCGCGACCTGACCGAAGCGGCCCGCACGCTGGCCGCACAGCTGTTGAACGCGCAGGTCGAGGAGATCGCGTTGACCGGCGGCAACTCGCCGGGCTGGGGCGCCGCCTTTGCGGCGCTGCCGGCCTGGCGGCCCGCCGACCGCATCCTGGTGGGCCGTCACGAATGGGGCGGCAATCTGGCGGCCATGCGGCTGATCGCGCAGCGCGCGGGCGCCACCCTGGAAACCATTCCCTCGGACGACAGCGGCTGCGTGGACCCGCAGGCGCTGGAAGCCATGCTGGACGACAGAGTGCGGCTGATTGCACTGACGTGGCTGCCCGCCAACGGCGGCCTCATCAATCCGGCCGCCGCGGTCGGACGCGTGGCGCGCAAGCACGATATTCCCTATTTTGTGGACGGCGCCCAGGCCGTGGGGCAGATTCCCATCGACGTGCGGGAAGTCGGTTGCGACGTGCTGAGCGGCGCGGGCCGCAAGGCCTTGCGCGGACCGCGCGGCACCGGGCTGCTGTATGTACGGCGCGAATTCCTGGATCGGCTCACGCCCGCGTTTGTGGACACGCATTCCGCGCCGCTGGGCGCGGACGGGGAGCCCGTGCTGCGCGCCGATGCCGCGCGCCTGGAATCCGCCGAGAATTCATTGGCACTGCGTTGCGGCCTGGCCAATGCCCTGCGCGAAGCGCTGGATCTGGGCCTGGACACGATCCGCGCCACCATCGACGCCACTGCCCAGGCGCTGCGCGCCGAACTGGCCGCCATTCCCGGCGTGTCGGTGCTGGACCAGGGGCGCGAGCAATCAGGGCTGGTCGCCTTCAAGCTGGCCGGACAGGACGCGGCCGACGTTCAGCGCGCGCTGGCCGCGCAGGGGATCACCATCGGCAGCAACGGCGTGCCGTACACGCCGCTGGACATGCAGGCCCGTGGTCTGGACCGTATTGCCCGCGCGTCCGTGAGCTATCTGACGAGCGGCGACGAAATCGATCGCCTGCTGCAGGCCTTGCGCAAGCTGGCGGCCTAGCGCGGCAATGGGCTCAGGCGCGGCCGGCCAGCGCCGGGCGCTTGGAAAACGGCGACCATTTCGTGAAGACGAGCAGGTTGCCCAGCATCACCAGCGCCAGGCCGGCGATGGCATAAGGTGTCCAGCGGTAGCCTTCGACCACCGTCGATATGCTGAGCGCCACGACCGGAAACAGCACCGTGCAATAGGCGGCCCGTGCGGGCCCCATGCGGCCGACCAGCGTCAGATACGCGGTAAAGCCCACCACGGAACCCACCACGGCCAGGTACAGCAACGCGCCCACATAAGCGGGCGACGAATCGAAGCTGAACGGCACGCCCGCGGCCAGGCAGCCGGCCAGCAGAATGCCCGCCCCGTAAAGCATGCTGTAGGCGTTGCCGGTCAGCGGCCGGATGCCCGCGCGCTGCTGCAGGGACGACAGCATGTTGCCCGTGGAAAAGCACAGGGT
>JAEYVD010000201.1 GCA_023432075.1 Pseudomonadota bacterium
GACCTGAGCGCGGGCGTGGGCACGTGGGACACCTATCGCGCCACGGCAGACCTGTCCACGCCGCTCAATGCCGAGGGCAGCGTGCGCGGCCGCATCGTGGCGGCGTACCAGGACAACGAGCCAAAGGGCAGCACGTGGGGCGGCTTTCCGCTTTGGTACGCGGACGGCGGGCGCACCGATTGGCGCCGGTCGCTGAACACCGGCGCGCGCTGGTCCTCATGGGGCAGCACCACGCAGGGCGCGTTTGCCAGCCTGGAGCATCGCTTCGACAACGATTGGCGCGTGCAGGCCGTGGGCTCGTATTCCAAGAATGAAATGGACGGCAAGCTCTTGTACCTGTACGGCTGGCCGGACCGGGAAACCGGACTGGGCATGGGCGCCTCGCCCGCCTGGTATCTGGGCGACCGCAAGCAGAACGCGCTGGACCTGAAGGCAAACGGCCCGTTCACATTGTTCGGCCGCCGCCACGAGGCCGTGGTGGGTGCAAGCTTCAACCGTCAGAAGGGCGACTTCAACTACCGGTCTGCCATCGGCGCCGCCGCCGTGGGCAATTTCCTGGACTGGGACGGCTCGTATCCTGAACCCGACTGGAACGATTCGATCATTGCCAACCGCTACACCACCACGCAGACCGGCTGGTACGGCGCGCTGCGCCTGAACCTGGCCGACCCGCTCAAGCTGATCGTGGGCGGGCGCTACAGCACCTGGAAGACCAATTCGGTCGGGTTTGGCGGCGAAGGGCGCACCGAGTTCGACAAGAACGAGTTCACGCCATACGCCGGCCTGCTGTACGACATCAATGACACCTACACGGCGTACGTCAGCTACACAGGCATCTTCAATCCGCAGACCTATCAGGACCGCAACGGCAACTGGCTGGATCCGCTGGAAGGCAAGTCGTATGAAGCCGGCATCAAGGGCGAATGGCTGGACGGCCGCTTGAATGCCAGCGCCGCCGTCTTCCAGATCGACCAGGACAACGTGGCGCAGGCGGATCCCGGCCAGATGGTGCCGGGCACGACCAACCAGGCGTACACGGCAGCGCAAGGCACGCGCAGCCGCGGGTTCGACCTGGAACTGTCGGGCGAAGTGACGCCGGGCTGGAATGTGGCGGCCGGGTGGTCGCACTGGACCGCGCGCGATGGCGACGGCAACGCGATCCAGACCGACCAGCCGCGCAGCCTGGTGCGCGTCTTCACGACCTACCAACTGCCGGGAGACTGGAACCGCCTGACCGTGGGCGGGGGCGTGAACTGGCAAAGCCACGTCTACACCATCGCCAGCGGCCCCAACGGCGACGAGCGCGTGGGGCAGGGCAGCTATGCCGTGACCAACCTCATGGCGCGCTACCGTTTCAACCGCAATCTGTCGGCGCAACTGAACGTGAACAACGTGTTCGACCGCAAGTATTACAGCCAGATCGGCTTCTACAGCCAGGGCGCGTGGGCCGCGGGCCGCAGCGCGATGCTGACGATGCGCTACCTGTACTGATCGCAGCGCGCCTAGGCGGGGCCTATTGGCCCCGACGCCGCCCGCGCGGCCTCGGCGATGCTGGCAATGAAGGCTTTGGCGGCTTCCGGCATGATGCGCCCGGCCAGTGTCTGCACCTCGAAGTGGCGCTCGTTCATCTCGCGGTCGCGCAGGGGCACGGCGACGATTTTTCCCCACGCCAGGCGGTTGCGGACCGCCAGTTCGCCGCAGAAGGCGACCCCGCCGCCCGCGCTGGCAAAACCCACCAGCGCGTCGATGCTGCGTCTGGTGAACGCCGGCTCGCAGTGCAGCTGCTGGCGGCTGCAGCTGATGTCGATCAGCTGGCGCAGCGTGGAATCGGGCGTAGGCAGTGCAAGCGGATACGCCATCAATTGCGCCAGCGCCAACTCGCGGCGGTCGGCCAGCGGATGGCCGGCCGAAAGGATCGCGCGCACCGGCGCGGGCACGCGCGCTTCCACGCGGATATCGCGCTGAGACGTCAGGCTGAGCGTGACGCCGATGTCCGCCGAGCCGTCCCGGATGCGCTGGGGAATTTCCTGCTGCGAGCAGACATCCAGTGAAAAGCGGATACCGGCGTAGTGCTGCCGGAACGCCGCGATGGCGGCGGGGACGAATTCCGACGCATAGCCCTCGGTGCTGACGATGCGCACATGGCCCTGGCGCAGGCCGCGTAGCGCCAGGATGTCGCCCGCTACGCGATCCACGTCCTGCTGCATGCGCTTGGCGTGCGCGGCCAGCAGTTCGCCGGCGGCGTTCGGGACCATGCCGCGCGCGCGGCGCTCGAACAGCAGCGTGCCCAGTTCGCGTTCGACGCGGGCAATCTGCCGGCTGACGGCCGACGGGGCGACATCCAGGCGGGCGGCGGCTTCGCTGACCGAGCCGGTGCGCACGACTTCCAGGAAATAGCGCAGGGAAATCTCCTGCAGGACACGAGGGTTCATGGTCGGATCCAAGGTTTGCGGAAAGCGCAAAGAAGAATTCTAACCATTGATATTGCTGCAAAGCGTCGGCCGCCTCTAGGATGTGGGCATTCCTTGCGCTCTCATTCGCTAGCACAGCCATGTTTCAATCCGACGCTCCCTCCAAATCCCCCGTTCTGGATTCGCTCCGTCAAGCAAAGCCGGTGCTGTGGACCGGCCCTGAAACGCGTGCGGCTGCTGGGCCGGGCGCGCACTTCCTGATGGACCAGGTGCTGTCCGCGCAAGAGCGCTTTGCGCGGTTTGCGCCGCTCTTGGCGGAATTATTTCCCGAGCTGGCCGCGACGGGCGGCGTGATCGAGTCGCCGCTGTTGCCCGCCGCCGCCATGCAGGCGGCCATGGGCCTGCCGCAGGACGCGGGCCGGTTGTGGATCAAGGCGGATCACGCGCTGCCGGTGGCCGGGTCGATCAAGGCGCGGGGCGGGATCCACGAGGTGCTGGAATTTGCCGAGTCCTTGGCCATGCGTGAGGGCGTGCTGCGCCAGGGCGACGACTACCGCAAGCTGGCCGGCCCCGAGGCCCGCGCCGTGTTCGCCCGTTATCAGGTCGCCGTGGGGTCCACGGGCAACCTGGGCTTGTCGATCGGCGTGATCGCGTCGGCGCTGGGATTCCGCTCGGCGGTGCATATGTCGGCCGACGCGAAGGAATGGAAAAAGGCGCGGCTGCGCGCGCGCGGGGTCGAGGTGGTCGAGCACGCGGGCGACTACGAAAAGGCCGTGGCTGCGGGCCGGGCGCAGGTCGAAGCGGATCCGTTCGGTTATTTCGTGGACGACGAGCGGTCGGCGTCCCTGTTCATGGGCTACGCCGCCGCCGCGCTGCACCTGCGCGTGCAATTGGCCGAAGCCGGCGTGCGAGTGGATGCCGAGCATCCGCTTTTTGTCTACCTGCCTTGCGGCGTGGGCGGGGCGCCGGGCGGCATCGCGTTCGGCCTGACGCAGCTTTTCGGCCCCCACGTGCATTGCTTCTTTGCCGAGCCGGTGCAGTCGCCGTGCTTCCTGGGGCGAATGATGGCGGGCCGCGGCGAGCTGCCGGGCGCGCCGGCGTCCGCATCGGTGTACGACGTGGGTCTGACCAACGTGACCGAGGCCGACGGCCTGGCGGTGCCGACGGCCTCCGAACTGGCCTACGCGGCCGTGGGTGCGCAACTGCGCGGCGTCTACACCGTGGAAGACGACACCTTGTACGCGGACCTGGCGCGCGTAAAGGACAGCGAAGGCCTGCGCATCGAACCGTCCGCCGCCGCGGGCTTCAGCGGCCCCCGCCATCTGTGCGGCACCGATGCCGGCCGGGCGTGGCTGCGGGCGCAGGGCCTGCAGGCGCACCTGCCGCAGGCCACGCATCTGGCCTGGACGACGGGCGGGCTGTTCGTGCCCGACGAAGAATATGACCGATTCCTGAGCCGTGGGCGTTCGCTCACGGCCGGCAACTAGGCGCCGGCAGACGCGCCGCATCTCCACCACCTACCATCGAGCACCGCCATGAAAACCTCGTTTCTTGCAGTCAGTCTCGCTTTTGCCAGCACCCTCGGCGCGGCCGCGCCCGCCGTGGCCCAGGACGCCTATCCCTCGCGTCCGCTCACGATGATCGTCCCGTTTCCGCCGGGGGGCGCCACGGACGTGCTGGGCCGCGTGGTGGCCCAGAAGCTGGGGCAGGAACTGGGACGCACGGTCGTGGTGGAAAACCGCGCCGGCGCGGGCACGGTGATCGGCGCCAGCTACGTCGCCAAGGCGGCGCCCGACGGCTACACGCTGCTCGTGAGCTCGGGCACCACGTTCACGGTCAACCCGGCCATTCAGGCCAACCTGCCGTATGACCCGGTCAAGAGTTTCGAGCCCATCGGCATCGTTGGCCGCACCGGGCTGGCCCTGCTTGCCAACCCCAAGGTGCCGGTCAAGGACCTGAAGGAGTTCGTGGCGTACGTGAAGGACCCGGCGCATGACCAGCCGCCGTACGGCTCGTTTGGCACGGGCACGACCGCGCATTTCGTGGGCGAGGCCTTCATCGCCGCCGCCAAGCTGAAAATGACCCACGTGCCGTACAAGGGCAGCGCGCCCGCGATGACGGACCTGATCGGCGGTCAGATTCCGTTCTCGGTCGACACCGTGGCCGCGGCGCTGCCGCAAAGCAAGCAAGGCAAGGTGCGCGTGCTGGCGGTGTCCAGCCCGAAGCGCTCGGCCTTCCTGCCCGACGTGCCCACGTTCGCCGAACAGGGCTATCCCTCGGTCGCGATGGACACGTGGCTGATGGTCGCCGCGCCGCGCGGATTGCCCGCCGACGTGAAGACCCGTCTGGAGCAGGCGCTCAAGGCCACCGTCGAATCCCCCGAAGTGGTCAAGAGCCTGGAGGCGCAAGGCTTCGAGGCGGCCTTCGCCAGCGCGGCCGAAGGCGAGGCGCTGATCCAGAAGGAACTGCCCATCATGCGCGAGGTCGCGCAACGGGCCAACATCAAGATCGACTGAAGGAAGACGACGATGGCTTTGGACGACACCCTGGTATCCCTGACCGCCGTTGAATTGCGGCGCATGATCGGCGCCCGCCAGCTTTCGCCGGTGGAACTGCTGGAAGCGTGCATCGCGCGTATCCAGGCCGTCAACCCGTACATCAACGCCGTCACCGCCACCGCCTATGAACGGGCGAGGGCGGAGGCTCGCGCGGCCGAGCGCGCGGTGATGGCAGGCGAGCCGCTGGGCCTCCTGCACGGTTTGCCGATGGGGGTGAAGGACCTGGAGCCCACGGCCGGCGTGCTGACCACGTACGGTTCGCCCTTGTATCGCGGCCATGTGCCGGACGAGGACATCGAGCTGGTGGCGCGCCTGCGCCGCGCGGGCGCCATCGTCGCCGCCAAGACCAACGTGCCTGAGATGGGCGCGGGCGCCAACTCGCGCAACACGGTGTGGGGCGCCACGGGCAACCCCTTCAATCCCAACCTGAATGCGGGCGGCTCGTCGGGCGGTTCGGCCGCCGCCTTGGCCAGCGACATGCTGCCGGTCTGCACGGGCTCGGACACCGGCGGCTCGCTGCGCATTCCCGCGTCCAAGTGCGGCGTGGTCGGTTTCCGTCCGTCGCCGGGCATCGTGCCCAGCGTGCGCAAACCGTTGGGCTGGACGCCGATTTCGGTGGTGGGACCCATGGGCCGCACGGTGGCTGACGCCTGCCTGCAGATGGCGGCGTCCGCCGGACCGCACGCCGGCGATCCGCTCAGTTATCCGCTGGATCCGCTGCAATTTTTGAACCCCGGCATCGCCGACCTGGGATCGCTGCGCGTGGCCTACACCGAAGACTTTGGCGCATGCGACGTGGACGACGGCATCCGCGCCACCTTCCGCGAAAAGATCGCGGCCATGCGTCATCTGTTTGCGGCCTGCGATCCGATCGATCTGGATGTCGGCGAAGCCCATCGATGCTTTGACGTGCTGCGCGCCGAGGCCTTTGTTGCGGGCATGCGCGACGCGTACGAAAAGGATCCGGCCAGCCTCGGCCCCAACACCCGCGCCAACTTCGAGATGGGCGCGGCGATGAGCCTGAAGGATTGCGCATGGGCGCAGGCGGAGCAGACCCGCCTGATCAAGCGCTTTCAACGCGCTTACGACGATTACGACCTCATCCTTTCGCCCACGACGCCGGTCTCGCCGTTCCCGTGGACGCAGTTGTATGCGGACAAGATCAACGGTGTCGCCCAGGAGAACTATTACCGCTGGCTGGCGCTGACCTATGTCGTCACGCTGACCACGCACCCCGCGCTCACGCTGCCCTGCGGCCGCGATGCGAACGGCATGCCGTTCGGGCTGCAGATCGTGGGCCGCTTTCGCGGCGACCTTCAGGTGCTGGCCGCGGCGCAGGCGATGGAGCAGGCCTTCGCGGGCACGGACGCGCTGCGCCGTCCGCGGCCCGACCTGGCCGCGCTGCGCCCGGCGGAGCCGGCGCTGACGTCGATCGTGACGGCCCCGCCGCTGCTCGATGGCGGCGGTGAGGCGGGGTCGGTGTCGGCGGTATAGCGCACCGTCGTCATGGCGCGGGCCTCGCACGGGGCCGCGCACTTGGGCAGAAACAAGGCCAGCACGCCGCAACACGCGGTTTGCTGGCCTTTCGCTATTACGGCCTAGTCCGTCTTCTAGGGTTATTCCTGACTAAAAGCTGATTGTCAGCCGTTTGTCAGGCAGGTTTAATCACTCCAAAGTTGCGCATCAGACGCATCAGACGGCAGGCGAAAGCCCACCGCAGGCCCTTCGCGCCGCACCCTTGCAGCCGTAGTAACTACACGCTGGTCCATGTAGTCCACCCCAGGAGACAACAAGCCATGC
>JAEYVD010000247.1 GCA_023432075.1 Pseudomonadota bacterium
AAAATCCCCCGCCGGCGCGCCGGCGCTGGCAAGCATCAGGTCCGTGTACAGCCGTTGCAGGGCATCGATCCATTCTGACGCCGCCACTTTCTCCAGCGCTTCGGCCAACGTGCCCACGTCGGGCGTCTGACCCTTTGCCAAGGGGGTGACCAACTGCCCCAGCCAGGCCGGACAGGCGGATTCGCCGGATTGCGCCAGGCGCAACGCCGCCAGCGGCGCGCCGCCCGCCGCGGCCAGCCATTCGCGCGCGGGCTCGACGTTCTGGTCCCGAAGCCACTGCAACGCCGTGTCCGCATCGGGCGCGGGCAGCGGCAAGCGGCGGCAGCGCGACACCAGCGTGGGCAGCAGCCGGTCAGGCGCGTCCGCGACCAGCAGGAACACCGTATGGGGAGGCGGTTCCTCCAGCACCTTGAGCAAGGCGTTGGACGACACCACATTCAGGGCATGCGCGGGGTACAGCAACGCCACGCGCCAGCCGCCGCGGTGCGTGGCGGTGTTGAACCAGGACTCCAGCGAACGGATCTGGTCGATGCGGATTTCCTTGGACGGCGCACGCTTGGCGGCGCCCGCCGCCGGCTCGGCGTCTTCGGCCTGTTCGGCGGCGTCCGCGCCCTCTTCCACGGCTACCGCCTCGGGGCGGATGCGGCGCAGGTCGGGATGGTTGCCGCTGGCGAACCAGGCGCAAGCGGCGCAGTGGCCGCAAGCCAGCCCGTTTTCCGGCGTTTCGCACAGCAGGCTGGCCGCCGCCGCGATGGCGAAATCGAGCTTGCCGATGCCGGCCAGCCCATGCACCAGCCAGGCATGCGCAAAGCGGTCGCGATTGCCCAGCCAGGCGCGGGCCGTGTCCATCTGCCAGGGATGAAACTGGGGCGCGCTCATGCAGGAATGGCCAGCAGCTCGCGCAGGCCGGCTTCCAGGTCGGCGCGGATCTCGGGGATGGCGCGCGTCGAGTCCACGACGCGGATACGGTCCGGATCGGCCTTTGCGCGGGCGTGGTAGGCCTCGCGGGTGCGCTCGAAGAACGCCGCACCCTCGCGCTCGAAGCGATCGGGTTCGCGCGCATCGGCCAGCCGCGCCCGGGCGACTTCCAGCGGCACGTCAAAGAGCCAGGTGCGGTCCGGGCGGCCGGCCTGCATCCATGCTTCCAGGACGGCCACGCGCTCGGCGCCCAGGCCCCGGCCGCCGCCCTGGTAGGCGTAGCTGGCATCGGTATAGCGATCGCAGACGACCCACGCGCCGCGCGCCAGCGCCGGCTCGATCACCTGGCGTGCATGTTCGCAGCGGGCGGCGAACATCAGCAGGGTTTCCGTATCCAGCCCCATCGGATCGTTCAGGACCAGCGAGCGCAGCTTCTCGCCCAGCGGCGTGCCGCCGGGCTCGCGGGTGGACACGACCTCAAGACCCTGTGCACGCAGGAAATCCGCGATCCAGACCGTGTGCGTGCTCTTGCCCGCGCCGTCCACGCCCTCCAGCGTAATGAAACGTCCGCGTGAGGTCATTGATCTTGTCCTTGTGCTAATTCGGGTTCAGGCTCTGCCGAGGCCGCCGGCGCAGGGGTGGGCGCAGGCGTGGGCGTGGGATTGGACCGCTGGCCAAGAATGTAGCGGGCCACGTTGCGGTTGTGTTCGGACAGGTTGGCCGAGAACTCGCTGGTGCCGTTGCCCCGGGACACGAAATACAGGAACTTGTGCTGCTCGGGCTGCACGGCGGCCAGCAAGGCCGCCCGGCCGGGTGCGGCAATCGGCGTGGGCGGCAGGCCCGGACGCGTGTAGGTGTTCCACGGCGTGTCCGTCTGCAAGTCGCGCTTGCGGATGCGGCCCTGGTAGGCCTCGCCCATACCGTAGATCACGGTGGGATCGGTCTGCAGCAGCATGCCGATCTTCAACCGGTTGGTGAACACGCCCGACACGCGCCGGCGCTCCGGACCATGGCCGGTTTCCTTTTCAATGATGGAAGCGAGCACCAGCGCCTCATAGGGCGTGGACACCGCCACGTCGGACTGGCGCTTGTCCCAGGTGTCATTCAGGATGCGCTGCCCTTCCTGGTAGGCGCGGCGCAGCAGGTCGAAATCCGTGCTGCCGGGCGTGAATATGTACGTATCCGGGAAGAACAGGCCTTCAGGGTGCTTGATGGTCGAACCCAGCCGCTCCATCAGTTCTTCGTCGCTGACTTCGCCCAGCGTCTGCTTGACGTCGGGGTTCTCGCGCAGCGCCTGGCGGATCTGGCGATAGGTCCAGCCTTCGAGGAAGGTGATCTGCCGCTGGGTCATGTCGCCGCGGGCCAGGCGTTCGAGCAGCAGCCAGGGCGTGTCGCCGTTGATCGCCTGGTAGCCGCCCGCCTTCATCAGCTTGTCGCGTTCGGACAGGCGCGCCATCCACACGAAACCGGGCTCCCACATCGGCACGCCAGCGGCATTGAGCGCGCGCGCGACGGTGCGCGGACTGCTGCCCGGATCCACCACAAAGTCGATCTTGTCGGCCGGCAGCGCCATCGGGCGGTGCATCCAGGTATAGGCGGCGCCCACCGCGCCGCCAACGGCCAGGACGATGAGCAGCAGGAACCACAGGACGAAATTTCGGAGTCGCATCTTCATAAGTGTCGGAAGTTTAATGGATCGCGGGCCGCAGCCGTGACACAACCGGGGCCGGATCGCGCGGCGCGCCCCATTGCGCATCGGGGACATGCCCGGGCCAGCCCGGGAACACGGCTATCATCAGCACTTTGATGACGCGATAACTCCCGCCGCCATGCACGCCTATTACGCTTCGATTCCTGTCCGCGCCGAAGGTTGCGCGCAATGCGCTCCGCTGGAAGATCTGGCGGTCTTCACTGCTTCGGGCGCCGACGCCCTGTCCTTCCTGCACGGCCAGCTCACGCAGGACGTCACGGGCCTGCCCCAAGACGCCGCGCGATTGGCCGGCTATTGCACCGCCAAGGGCCGTCTGCTGGCCACGATGGTCATGTGGCGCGGCGCCGGCGATACCGATGATTCCCCCCAGTTCTACGGCATGGTTCGCCAAGACCTGTCCCAAGCACTGATCAAGCGCCTGTCCATGTTCGTCCTGCGGGCCAAGGCCAAGCTGGCCGCCGCGCCCCTGCACGTGGCCGGCGTGCAGGCCACCCCGGAACAGGCTGCCGCGCTGGAAGCGGTGGCGGGCACCCTGCCGCGCGCCACGTGGCAGCGCGCCGACCTGCCGTCCGGCACCTGGATCGTCGCGCCGTCGGCAGACGACCGCCTGCGCTGGTGGTGGATTGCCTCTGACGAGCAGCTGGCACAGTCCGCCGCGCTGACCCAGGCCCTGGGACTGGCCTCGGCGCAGCAATGGCAGGCGGCTGACCTGGCGGCTGGCATCCCCTGGATTGCCGCGGCCACGCAGGACGTCTTCATTCCGCAGACGGTCAACCTGGACCTGATCCAGGGCGTCAGCTTCACCAAGGGCTGTTATCCCGGGCAGGAAGTGGTGGCGCGCAGCCACTACCGGGGCACCGTCAAGCGGCGCATGGCGTTCGGCACCGTTGCCGACGTCAGCCTGCAGG
>JAEYVD010000266.1 GCA_023432075.1 Pseudomonadota bacterium
ACGTCTACCCGGGCGCCAAGGCCCAGGAAGTCGTGCGCGACGCCATCCTGCTGCACGCCCATGCCGCCCAGACCGAGGACCAATTCCGCGCCAGCGCGCTGGCCGCACTGACGCTCTTCAAGGAAGGAATTGCGGGATTCAACCCGATCGGCAATCCGCTGGCGGTGGCTGCCGCACAATTCCAGCGCGCCTTTGACGGCCAGACGCAGGACACGGTGGCCCCCATTGCCAGCAATCCCTGCTACTTCGTCGAGTTCGCGGGACGCGCCGCCGAGGCAGGACTGGGTTACGTGGGCGATGCCCAACCCCTGTCCGAAATCGCGCTGCACATGGGGCAGAACGTATCGCTGACCCATAGCCTGCTCACGATGGGCCAGCCGGCCAGCGTCCGACAGCAATATCTGGACTTCGCGACCGGACGCGGATTCCGCCAAAGCCTGTTCACCACCCAGGCCGCCGCCGAACAGTTGCAGCCGCGCGCGGACCTGAGCCGGTTCAAGGACCTGCGTTGGGCGTGCGGGGCGCAGCGGCTCGCCGCCAACGGACAGGAAGTCGGCGCGACCTATGTGAACCACCTGGGCCGCGGGCTGGTGACCACCGACACGCACATGGTCAAGCTGATGGACACGCTTGCCCATGCCTGGCCGGGTTCCCTGCCCTACACGACACTGGTGGCCGTGCTCATGCACGCGGAAGGGCTGGACGACGGGGCGGCGCGCAAGCTGCTCGACAAATCCCTGACGACGCTGATAGAGCACGATCTGGCGCATTTCTGCCTGGATGCGGGCCCCTATGACCGTGAAGACAGCGCACCGGTGCGCCCGGTTGCCTGCGTGAACGTAGCGCTCAGCGAAACGTTTGCGGACGGCGTACCGCTGCGCTTTAACCTGTGGCACGAACCCGTCAGGCTGATCCTGACGCCCGACTTCCAGATCATGGCGGACCGGCTGGCCCAAGACCTGCCGCTGCTTGAGGTCAGCACCGCGCCCGAATCCGCGGATGAAGGCATTCCGCGCGACACCTCCGGTCTGCTGGAACTGCTGGGATTGCTCAAGCGCTACGGGCTGCTGCAGGGATCCGCGACGGCATGGGCCGCGCGCCTGAACGAGGCGCTGACGGCAAGCCAGGGCGACGCGCAGCTCTTCGGGCTGTACGCCGGCGCCCTCGCAAGGGTCAGCCTCAATCAGCGTATTCTGGCCGCCGGCTCGATGGCGGGCGGTCTGCCGCCTGCGGCCGCCTCGCTTGCGATGCGCATCCAGGACCTGCTGACGGAACGCCAATTCGACAAGGCCGAAGGCTTGGCGCGGCAGCTTGCCAAAACGGTGCCGGGCGCTTCGGCGGCCTGGGAGCCGCTGGCCGTGACGCTGTGCAATTCCGGCCGGTTCCGCCAGGCCCTTGCGCCAGCGCTGAAGATGCTTGAACTGGCGCCTGCGCGGGCACAAAGCTATATCGTCCTGTCGTCGTGCCTGACGGCGCTGACCCGAACGTCCGAAGCCATCGGCGCCGCGCGCCGGGCCGTGGAACTTGCGCCTCGGGATGCGTCCACGCATGGCGTGCTGGGCGATGCGCTGTGTTCGGAACTGCGCTACAAGGAAGCGCAGGCAAGCTGCCTGACCGCGCTGTCCCTGGATCCCTATCAGGAAAAGGCCCGTACGAACCTGGGCAAGATTCTCCTTGACCGGGGTGATGCAGAAGGCGCCGTGGCCGCCGCAAAGGCCGCGGTGTCGCTGGCCCCCAAAGCTCTCATCGCGCACAACAACCTGCTTTTCTCGCTGAACTACTCGCCCTCCGCGACCGCGCAAGAGGTGTTCGAGGCCTATCGCCAGTTCAACCAGGTCCATTGCGAGGGCCTGCGTTCGACGTGGCGTCCGCACGCGAATACACGGGACGCCAAGCGCCGCATCCGCGTGGCCTACGTGTCGCCGGACTTCCGCCAGCACTCGGGCAACAATTTCATCGAGCCGCTGCTGTCGCATCACGACCGCGAAAACCTGGAATTGCACGCCTACGCGGAATTCGTCGCGGAAGACCCCGTCACGACCCGCTTCAAGACCTATTTCGACGCCTGGACGCCTACCGCGGGCATGAGCGATGCGGCGCTCGCCGACCGCATCCGGGCCGATGGCATCGACATTCTGATCGACGTCGCGGGCCATACCGGCGGCAACCGGCTGGGCGTGTTCGCCCGCAAGCCGGCCCCCATCTCATTGACCTGGCTGGGCTTTGGCTACACAACGGGCCTCACCGCCATCGACTACATCATGAGCGATGAAGTGATGGCGCCCACGGGCAGCGAAGCCCTGTTCTCCGAAAAGCCGTGGCGGCTGCCCGACAGCAACTTCGTCTATCGCGCCGGTGCTGGCATGGGCGATTGCAACGACCTGCCGGCAAAGAAGAACGGATTCATCACCTTCGGCAGCCTGACCCGCGCAATCCGCATGAACGACAAGGTGGTCGGCGTGTGGGCGGAGATCCTGCGCCGCGTGCCGCAGTCGCGCCTGATCGTCAACAGCAGAAGCTACAAGGACGGCCCGATGCGCGAGGAGCTGGCAAGCCGCTTTGGCGCGCACGGCATCGCGCGAGACCGCCTGCTGATCGGCTGGGACAGCCCCCCGTGGGACATCCTGCGCAGCATGGACATCGGCCTGGACTGCTTCCCCCACAACTCGGGCGTGACACTGGTCGAGACCCTGTACATGGGCGTGCCCTACGTCACCCTCGCCAGCCGGCCCAGCGTCGGCCGGATCGGCAGTTCGATCCTGCACGGCATCCAACGGCCCGAGTGGGTCGCGCATTCCGAGGTGGAGTACGTGGAGAAGGTCGTTGCGCTGGCCGGCGACCTGCCCGCCCTGGCAAGCATCCGCGGCAGCCTGCGCGAAGAAATGCGCGCGAGCCCCCTGATGAACGAACCCGCCTTCGCGCGCAAGTTCGAAGGCGCGCTGCGCGAAATGTTCAAGAACTGGTGCGAAACCCAAGCATGAAAGCAATCATCCTGGCCGGCGGCCTTGGCACCCGGATTTCCGAAGAGACC
>JAEYVD010000315.1 GCA_023432075.1 Pseudomonadota bacterium
GCTGGGATGCGCTGGTGCTGGATCTGATGCTGCCGGGCATCGACGGCCTGGAAATCTGCAAGCGGGCACGCGCGATGGCGCGCTACACCCCCATCATCATCACCAGCGCGCGGTCCAGCGAGGTGCACCGCATCCTGGGACTGGAGCTGGGCGCGGACGACTACCTGGCCAAGCCGTTCTCGATGCTGGAACTGGTGGCGCGCGTGCGTGCGCTGTTGCGCCGCAGCGATGCCATCGAACGCAACGCCCGCCAGGAGGCCGGCAGCCTGTCCGTCCATGGCGTGTCGATCGACCCCATCGCCAGGACGGTGGACGTGGATGCGCGCCGGCTGGATCTCACGCCGCGCGAGTTCGACCTGCTGCACTTTTTTGCGCGGCATCCGGACAAGGTGTTCTCGCGCATGGACCTGCTGAACCAGGTGTGGGGCTACCAGCACGAAGGGTACGAGCACACGGTCAACACCCACATCAACCGGCTCCGCACCAAGATCGAGGCCGACCCGTCCAACCCGCAGCGCATCCTGACGGTCTGGGGCCGGGGCTACAAGTTCGCGGCCGCGCCGGGGGGACAGCCATGAAACGCCTCTCCCTGACCCAGCGCCTGTCGGGCGTGTTTGCGCTGCTCTTGCTTGCCTGCTGCGGCGCGTCCGCCTGGCTGCAGATCGCGGCTAACTCGCGCTATGAACAGGAGGTCGTGCAGCGGCTGTCCAGCGGACTGGCGCAGCATATCGCCGGTTCCACCGAACTGATGGACGCCGGCGGCTGGAAGCCGGGCGCGGTCCGGTCGATGTTCGACATGCTGATGACGGTGAATCCCGCGGTGGAGGTGTACCTGCTGTCGAGCGATGGCCGCATCGTGGGCGATGCCGCGCCGCCCGGGCAGATCAAGCGCGAACGCGTGGACCTCGGTCCGGTCAAGCGTCTGCTGGCCGGGGGGATGCTGCCCATCACGGGCGACGATCCGCGCAGCGCCGATGCGCAAAAGGTGTTCAGCGCCGCGCCCGTGCGCGTGGATGGGCGCGAACAGGGCTATGTGTACGTGGTGCTGCAGGGACAGGCGCATGATGCGCTGGCGATGGATGTGTCGCGCAGTTCGGTGCTGCGCACCACGCTCTGGTCGATCGCGCTGGTGGCCTTGCTGGGATTGGTGGCGGGGCTGGCCGCGTTTGCGCTCATCACGCGGCCGCTGCGGGGGCTGACACGCGCGGTGCGCGCGTTCGAGGGCGACGACGGCCAGGCGCTGGCCGCGCTGGAGCAGCCGGGCGACGCGTCCGCCCGCAATGGCGACGAGATCGCGGTGCTGCGGCGCACGTTTGCGCAGATGGGGCGGCGCATCTCGGAGCAGTGGCGGGAACTGACGCGCCAGGACCAGCAGCGCCGGGACCTGGTCGCCAATATTTCGCACGATCTGCGCACCCCGCTGACATCGCTGCACGGGTATCTGGAAACGCTGCGATTCAAGGACGAGACGCTAGCGCCGGCCGAGCGCCGCCGCTATCTGGACATCGCGCTGGCGCAAAGCCGCAAGGTGGGACGGCTGGCGCAGGAACTGTTTGAACTGGCGCGGCTGGAATCCGGATTGGTGCGGCTGGAGCCCGAGACGTTTTCGCTGCCTGAACTGGTGCAGGACGTCATGCAGAAATTTGAACTGGCCGCCGAGGCGCGCCAGCAGCGGCTATCCACGGATATTGCGCAGGCGCTGCCGCCCGTGCGTGCGGATCTGGGCCTGATCGAGCGCGTGCTGACGAACCTGTTGGACAACGCGATCCGCCATAGTCCGCCGGGCGGCCGGATCGAGCTGCAGCTGGGTCTGGCGCGCAACCGCGTGCGCGTGCAGGTCAGCGATTCCGGCGCGGGCATCCCGGATGAACTGCGCGCCGGGCTGTTCACGCGCGCTTCGGCGTTGAACCGGGGCCCAAGCGAGGGCGGCGGATTGGGGCTGGTGATCGTGCAGCGCATCCTGCAACTGCACCAGAGCGAGATCCGGCTGGTCGACGACGCCGAGGGCGGCGCAGTGTTTCAGTTCGAACTGGCGGCGGCGACCCCCGCTTAGATGACGAATCAGCCGGACGCTTCGCCCGTCACACGGTTGATGATGCCGCGCACCGCGTCCACCTCCAGCACATCGCCCGTGGCGACGTCTTGCAGGATGCCGTGGACGCTGACCACGGCCGGAATGCCAAATTCGCGCGCCACGATGGCGGCGTGCGACAGATAACCGCCGACTTCCATCACCACCGCGCCCGCGCGCAGGAAGAGGGGCGTCCACGCCGGGTCGGAAGACGCCGCGACCAGGATGCCGCCGGCCGGCATCGCCTGGCCCGCGTCGGGCGTGCGCGCCACGAACGCGCGCCCGCGGGCGCGGCCCCCGGCCACCGGTGTGCCGCGCCAGGCGTTCATGCAGGCGGCCGCAGGCGCGCGCGCTTCCTGTTCGAGGGCTGGCGGGCTGGCGCTGGCGTGTTCGGTGATGACGTCCAGATCGGGCAGGGCCGACCAGACCTGCAATTGCGCCCGCCGGGCCGTGGCGCGCCGGCCCAGCGCCGCCGCGCCGATCCGGCCGTCCGCCAGCGCGAAGATCTCGGC
>JAEYVD010000349.1 GCA_023432075.1 Pseudomonadota bacterium
CCTTCCATGGGCCGCATGCCGGACGCGCCGGTCCGCCCGCCGCAGGGTTTGCCGCCCGCGCCGCTGGCCCCCGATACGGCTGCCGGCCTGCAGGACGCCATCAGCGCATTGCGCGGCGCGCTCGAAAGCCGCATGGACGGCTTGCTGTGGGGCGGCCGCCAGGGTCCGGGCCGCGAGCCGGCCGCCGCCGCGCTGTTCCGCAGTCTGCTGGACGCGGGCTTTAGCACCAAGCTGGTCCGCACGCTGGTCGAACGCCTGCCGCAAGGCCTTTCCGCCGAGGCGGCGCAAAGCTGGGCCCGCAATGAGCTGGTGACCCACCTGCCCGTGGTGCGCTCCGAAGACGAATTCCTGGCCGGCGGCGTGTACGCGCTGGTGGGGCCTACCGGCGTGGGCAAGACCACCACGCTGGCCAAGCTGGCCGCGCGCTGCGTCGCCCGCGAGGGTCGCGAGCAGGTCGCCATGCTGACGACCGACCTGTTCCGGATCGGCGCGCTCGAACAATTGCAGATCTACGGCCGCCTGATGGGCGTGCCCGCGCATTCGGTGCGCGATGCCGGCGAACTGCGCCGCATCCTGGCCGAACTGGGCAATCGCAAGATCGTCCTCATCGACACGACCGGCATCAGTCAGCGCGACCGCCTGGTGGCCGAGCAGGCGTCGATGCTGTGCAACGCCGGCAAGCCGGTGCGCCGTCTGCTGGTGCTCAATGCCGCCAGCCAGGGCGACACGCTGGACGAAGTCGCGCACGCCTACCGCAATGGCGTCGGCGAGGACGTCGCCGGCTGCATCATCACCAAGCTGGACGAAGCCACGCGCCTGGGCGCGGCGCTGGACACGGCCATCCGCCACCGCTTGCCGATTCACTACATGTCCGTCGGCCAGAAGGTGCCCGAGCACATGGAGCTGGCGCGCGCGGATGTGCTGATCGACCGCGCGTTTTCGATGGTGGAGCGCGCCCGCGCGCTGTACACCCCCAGCGAGGCCGATCTGGCGTCGCTGGTGCCCTCGTCGCGCGAACCGGACGCCGTGGATCCGGCGCGCCGCCGCCAACTGCTGGCCTCGGCCATCCTGCCGCAGCAGACGGGTGCGGCGTCGATCGCCGCGGCGCAAAACCTGGACGACACCATTGCGTGGCTGGACAACGACCCGGCGTGCCTGCAGGCGCGCACCGCCTGGCGCGAGTACGTCAGCGACGGCGCGGGTTCCAGCCTGGCCGCGCTGGGCGACGAGCCGCTGGCGATGCTGCGCCGCGAGTTCTCCGCCGCGTGCAGCCGCAACCTGCTCGTGATGCACGGCAAGACCGCCATGAAGGGTGAAGCCTTGCCCGGCGGTGCGCTGCTGGGCGCACTGCTGATGAGCGATCGCGGCGCCGCGCTTGCCGCGCCCGCGCAGCAACTGGTGCTGCCGCACGGCATGCTGAGTTCGTTTGCGCCTGCCGCGCCGGCCCAGCCGGATCCGGCGCTGGCGCTGCAATCGCGCGTGGCGTGGCTGGGCGAGCGCCTGCAGTCCGTGCCGCTGGTCCACATGCTGGAAGCGGGCACGGTTGCGCTGTGGCAACCCTTCTCCGAGCAGGGCGTGTCGTGGGTGGCCCGTTGCCCGGGCGGCCTGCGCGTGATCCAGGACGAGTGCCCGACCAACCTGAATGCCGTCGGCAAGAGCGTGGGCTATCTGCCGGTGGGCCAGCCTGGCGATATGCCAGGTCTGCGGCTGACGGCGGCCGGCAAGACCGTGCCGCTGGCGCTGTGGGCGTCGGGCACCGAAGTCGTGCTGCCGGGCAAAGGGCAGGGCGCCAGCGTGCGCCTGATCTGCGCGCGGCTGATCGACACCGTGACCGGCGAGGTCGCGGGCCAGTTGTTCGGCGCCACCAACCTGCCGGCCTCGCAGGCCGACGCCGCGACCATCGCGCGCTGGCTGGTTCTGCAGGACGAGGCCAAGGCCGCGTTCCGCTACATGGCCAATGCCTGGCAGGCGCTGCCCGCGGTCGATGGCGCCCATACGTTGGCGCGCCAATCGCTGATGGCGGGCCAGCTCGGCGCCGCCTGCTGGCAGCTGGCTCATTCGCCGGCGGCCGACGTCGTGCGCGGGCCGCTGTCGGGCATCGTGGGCTCCGAACGCAAACTGTCGGGCAGGATGCTGCCGGTGGCGCTGCTGAAGATGTTTGCACTGCTGGAGATGACGGGCGGGGCGTGAAGCCGCCAACGCTGCCGGCTCCGCGGCAGACAAAAGAACGGCGTGCCATGCACGCCGTTTTCTATTGGGAGCCTGGAGGGGTCAGCCCGCCACGATCGGCCGGCGGCCCGGCGCGCTGCGGGCGCCGCGGCCTTGCGCGTCGTAGGTCGAGGCGCTGCCGACGCCGACGTTGCGCAGGGCGTCCAGCGACTGCTGGGTGTAGCGCAGGTGCACGTCGATCAGGGCGCCATTGCGCATGTTGATTTCGCTGGCGGATGCCGACTTGGTCAAAAGCGCCTGCCACACGCCCGACAGCTGTGGGTATTGCGCCGCGGCCTGTTCGGTGCCGACGTGGCCCGTGGGCAGACCGATTTCGGTAAGCAGGTTGTCGCGGGTCTGGCTCAGGTCGACCAATTGCTGCGCGATGCCGCGTTTGCGCTCGGTGATCTGGTTCAGCGTCTCGACGCTGCCCTGGCTGACCAGGACCTCGGTTTCTTCCTCGAGGATCGAGGAGAACTCGGAGATCAGGGTGTCTTCCTGCTTCATGCAGGATTGCAGGGAATCGACGAGGCTCATGACAGACGGCTCTATATAAAGAAAGGGCAGGCTATTTCAG
>JAEYVD010000394.1 GCA_023432075.1 Pseudomonadota bacterium
TGGCCTCGCCGTGGCAGGCGGTCGACCGGCTGATTCCCGACGAGCCGGCCCGCATCTCCGAGACCCTGATCGAACTGGTCGACGGCTGCGGCTGCGATCTCGTCCTGACGACCGGCGGCACCGGCCCCGCGCGGCGCGACGTCACGCCCGAGGCCACGCTTGCCGTCGGCACCAAGGAAATGCCCGGCTTTGGGGAACAGATGCGCCAGATCAGCCTGCGCTTCGTGCCCACGGCCATCCTGTCGCGGCAGGTGGCCGTCATACGCGAAACGGAGGGCCATGCCGCCCTGATCGTGAACCTTCCCGGCCAGCCCAAGTCCATCCGCGAGACCCTGGAAGGCTTGAAGGGCGACGACGGCGCCGTGCTGGTGCCCGGCATCTTCGCCGCCATTCCATACTGCATCGACCTCATCGGCGGTCCTTACGCCGAGACACGGTCCGAGGTCATCGCGGCCTTCCGCCCCAAGTCCGCCCGCCGCCCGCAGGCGTAAGGCCGCGTTGGCCGGGCGTTGCCGGGCCAAGCGCCAGAAGACCGTGCGGTATAGTTGGCCGCCCCGATCAATCCCTACCGACCGAGAGTTTCCATCGCCATGAAGGCTCGTATCATCCTGTCCCTTACCGTCCTGGCTGCCCTGTCCGCCTGCGCCAACGTCAAAGACGTCCGCGACCGCGATCCCGTCTTCTACGGCTCGACCGCGCGCACCGCCGAGGACTACACGCAATGTGTGGCCGACGCCTGGAAGGGGCTGGGCGTCAATTTCGAACAGAAGCCGGTGCGCAACGGTTACGAGCTCATCCTGCACGGCAGCCTGGGCGTCGAGGCCGTCATGACGACCACTCACTGGAAGGGCAAGACCGAGACCCGTCTGTCCACGCGCATCGCCCGCCGCGACCAGACCATCATCGAGCCTGCCAACCTGTGCCTGTAACCCCCATGTTCGAACGCCGCGACGTCCTGCGCGCCGGGCTGGCCGCCGCCGCCCTGTGCCTGGCCTGGCCCGCGCGGGCGCAGCAGGGCAGCTACATCGGCCGCAAGCTCGACGCCCGCGTGCCGGGCGGGGTGGCCGTGCTGACGCTGGGCGATGCGGCCAGCGCGCCCGAGGTCACCTACCTGGACCGGCGCGTGCTGGTGGTGCGGGAACAGGGCAAGCAGTGGATCGCCGTGGTCGGCATCCCGCTCAGCGTGAAGCCGGGCCAGGAGCACGTCCAAGTCAAGGACGCCGCCGGCACGCGCCAGGTGGCCTTCACGGTCGGCGCCAAGGATTACGTCGCCCAGCACATCACGCTCAAGAACCGGCGCCAGGTGGATCCGAACCCGGACGACCTCAAGCGCATCGAGCGCGAACTGGCCGAACAGGTCGAGGCCTACCGCGGGTTTCGCGCCGGCGTCACGCCCAGCAACCTGATTCTGGACCGGCCCGTCAACGGCGGACGCCTGTCCAGCCCGTTCGGCCTTCGCCGGTTCTTCAACGGCCAGGAGCGCAATCCCCATTCGGGTCTGGATTTCGCCGTGCCGGCCGGCACGCCCATCAAGGCGCCGGCAGCCGGAGTGGTGGTGCTGGTGGGGGATTACTTCTTCAATGGCAAGACGGTGTTCCTGGACCATGGCCAGGGCTTGATCAGCATGTTCTGCCACATGTCGGCCGTCGATGTGAAAGTCGGCGACGAGGTCCCGCGCGGCGGCGTGGTGGGCAAGGTGGGCGCGACCGGCCGGGCGACGGGCCCGCACCTGCATTGGAACGTCAGCCTGAACGACGCGCGCATCGATCCGGCGATCTTCATTGGGGCCTTCAAGCCCTGACCGGCGGCGGGGAATGAGGGCGGCCGAGCCGGTTCAGGCCTGCTCTGCCGCCAGCGCGATGCGCTTGAGCACGTATTGGTGCATGCGCTCGGCATATTCCATCTGCTGCTGCACATTGCGCTGCCCGGCCTCCTGGTCATCCAGGCAGTTGTCGTACTTGGTCTTGGCTTCGGCGTAGGTCAGGCCGGTATTGCGCAGGCTGTTGATGAACGCCTCGCGGGACTGGCGCAGCAGGCGCAGACCTTCCTCGCCCTTTGCGAATCTTCTTCGCGCCAGGGCAAGCTGGTCTGCGGCGGCTTGCAATTCTTCTTTCAGGTCCATCGTGCTTCGTGCGTATCAGGCCTGGCGTTGCGCCAGGCGAGGAGCGCCATTCTTTCATGAACGGGCGTTCCACGCATTACGGCAGGACGCGAATCCCGCTTCAGGATTCGCGAAAAAGCGAATGCCGGGCGCCGGCATGAAGCCGGCCCGGGCGGCCGGCTTAGCGGCGGTATTGCTGGGGACGATGCGGGGCGGGAGCGCGTTCGTCCTTGTGGCGGAAGTTGATGCGGCCCTTGGTCAGGTCGTACGGGGACATTTCCAGGGTGACGCGATCGCCCGCGAGGATGCGGATGCGGTGCTTGCGGATGCGGCCGGATGCGTAGGCGCCGACTTCGATGCCGTTGTCCAGTTTGACGCGGTAGCGGCTATCGGGCAGCACTTCGTCAACGATGCCATCCAATTCGATGAGTTCTTCTTTAGCCATGCTCTACTCCTTGATCAAAACGCGCAGCCATGCCGGCGGCATGAGGCGCCGCGCAAGGCGGCAAGCGCGTCGGACTCGGATAAACCGGTCCAGCGGTTTGAACGCAAAAAAACGTTCGGGCAAGCGTGGGTATGGGCCACGGCATCCGAAGGGATGTCTGAAATGGCGGATACTCGCGCCCTGAGGTAAGTGCGCGCGGTGCGCGCATAGGTCGCGGCGTGGGTGCTGCGGGCACCTGGCCGGAAGAAGCGGGGTTGCAGCGGTTGCGGCAACGCCTGGCGCCACGAGGACTGCAGCGGCGTGCTGGGCAGTGACGGGGGGCGCCCAATAAAAAACCGGATCTCGTTCGCGTCGCTGACGTTCATTCAGTAGCGCCCTTTCGTGGGCGCTACAGGTTGGCACGCAGGATGACCGAAGTCCGGTTTTTGCGGAAAAATCACGGTCTTATGTTACTGCAAAGCGGGCAGTTTAGCCAGGGTTTATGCCGGATTCGCCCACGATAGTTGCGCTTGAACGACTAGCGGCGGGGGATGCGGCGCTGGTATTCGGCTTCCCAGGCGGCGTTGGCCGACCAGAAGGGCCCCGGATCGCGGCCGGCCAGCCGTGCCGCCAGCACGTTCAGGTGCGTGTGCCAGCCGCCCGCCACGTCGACCATGTCGTCCCGGGTGGCGAGCTTGCGGTGCGTGAGCACGAGCTGGGCGGAATTCTCTTGGGGGGACACGTCAAACGTCACCTCGGACGGGGCGCCCGCCGAACCGCCCCAGGTGTAACTCAAGCACCGCGGCGGCTCGCACCGGATGATGAGGCCCTGCGTGGTGAGGCCTTCCTCGTAGGGCTTGTAGGCCTCGGGCGTCGGTTCGCGCACGGAGGACAGGTCGGCATGCAGGAACCGCAAGGTGACGCCGCCACCCTCCATCAGGTCCATGTCGCCTGAAGCCAGCCACTGGCCGCGCTTGTCGGATTCTGTCAGCCAGGCCCACACCTCCTCGACGCTGGCCGGCAGCGTGCGCGTGAAACGCAGTGTGGTGGGGTCCAGTACGACGCCAAAATCGCTCATATCAGTCTCCTGTGAAGTCCGGAGCCGGACGTGGGTTCATCTTCCGTGTGAAAAGGTTAGCGGGGGCACCTGCGGATCGTGCTCTGGCGCTTCGTCCATGGCGCCGGGATGCTGGGGCAGCGCATCGGTGATGTCGTACCACGGCGCCTTGCTCGAGACGTGGTAATGCGCCTCGGGTTTGACGCCCGGATCGTCGTCCAGCGGTCCCAGCGGCAGGCCGTAGACGTCGGGCGTCTGGTCAAAGCGGCTGAGCAGGGGCGTGCCGCAAGCCTCGCAGAATCCCCGGTAGTTGCCGGGCGACGAGGCGTACCAGGTCACGTGATCTTCCCCCTGGGTCCAGGCGAAATCCTTGGACTGGACCGTTGCGCGGCTGCGGAAGGCCGCGCCATGCGTCTTGCGGCACATCACGCAATGGCAGTTGAGGGCGTTGGTGAGCGGACCGTTGATCTCGTAGGCGACACGGCCGCAGAGGCAGGAACCTTTGATCATGATGAGCGCCAGGCAGTTTTGGGGGAATAACCCCAATATACCCGCGGCGTCGCGTGCCGACTTCCGGTTTTGCGCCGGATGTCTTTCAGATCGTTGCTGCCCCGGTAGTTCCCCCTCGATGCCGGGCAACGCGCGACATCGGGGGGCAGGCGGCGGTCAGGCGGCGCGTTGCGTCGCCTGCAGCGCCTGGAATGCGGGCAGCGCCAAGAGGGCCGCCAGCCGCGCCGCGTCGATGTCCGTCTCCGAGACTGCGGCGCGCGGCATCAGGAAGTTGACGGTGCCCAGGCACACCCCGTCATAGACGACCGGCACATTGATGACGGATTTCAAGCCCAGTTCGCGGATGGCGTCGTGGTCGTTGAAGAACTCGCGGATAGCGTCCTCCCCCTGGCCGACGAACACCTGCTGCTCCAGCAGGACGTGCCGGCCCCAGGCCGTGCCGGTCTTGTCCTTGCTCCCGCCTGGCGGGTAGGCCAGCGGATTCGAGCTGTACAGCCGCACCACGCGCATGGCACTGGCGTCGTAGCGATTCACGGTGCACAGCGTGTGCGCGAGGGCGAGGCGGGCGTAGGCGTCGATGGCCTGAAACGCCGCCTGCGGATTGGCCTGCGCGTACGCCAGGCCGATCGCTTGCACGCCGGTGGCCGCCGGGCTGAGGGCGCGGTCCGTCATTCCGCGGTGATGCCCAGTTCTTTGATCAACTTGCCGTACTTGTCGGCGTCGCGCGCCAGGATCTGGCCGAACTGCTCGGGTGTGGTGTCGGTCAGCAGCACGCCCATGTCGCCCATCTTCTTGATGACGTCGGGACGCTTCAGAATCACGTTGATCTCGCGGTTCAGCCGGGCCGTCAGCTCGGGCGGCATGCCGGCCGGGCCAAACGCGCCGTACCAGACCGCCAATTCATAGCCGGGCAGTGTTTCGGCCACGGTGGGCACATCGGGCAGCAGCGGCGAACGCTGTTCTTCCGTGACGGCCAGCAGCTTGAGCTTGCCCGACTGCACGTGGGGCAGCGTCTGCGTGCCGGCGCTGAACAGCACCTGCGTGCGTCCGGCCACGGTGTCCAGGACCGCAGGCGCGCCGCCGCGGTACGGGATGTGCATCATCTTCACGCCAGCGGCCTTCTCGAACAGGACGGCGCTCAGGTGGTTGGTCGAGCCCTGGCCCGCCGAGGCATAGGCCACGTTGTCGGGATTGGCCTTCACGTAGGCGATGAATTCCTTCAGGTTCGAGGCCGGCACCGACGGATGCACGACCATCGTGTTGGTCACGAGGGCCAGCTCGGCAATCGGCGTGAAGTCCTTCACGCCGTCGAACGGCATGTTGGAATA
>JAEYVD010000442.1 GCA_023432075.1 Pseudomonadota bacterium
TATCAAGCCAAGCGGGCCGGCCGGAACCGGATCATGGGCTGACGGGGTTTGCCTGCCCCTTCAGCCACCCCGCCACCGCCTGAACCGCCCCCGACGCCTCCCGCCCGGCGAACATCGCCAGGTGATACGTGTGCCCGTCGATCTCGGGTCCGAACGGCTGCACCAGATGCCCCGCCTGCAACGCATCATCCACCAGCGCCAAGCTGACCAACGCAACCCCGTGGCCCGCCACGGCGGCCTGTATCGCGTGGCCTTCATCTGAAAATCGCAACTGCCCGGCCTGCGGCGGCAGCGCCCGCCCGGCGACCGCGAACCAGCGCTCCCATGTCGGGTTGTCGGGTTGCGCACGCTTCCAGTCGAACCGGATCAGCGGCACGCGCGCCAGATCGTCGGGCGAGACGACGCCCAGGCGGGGATTGGCCACCGGCGCGAACCGGTCGGTGAACAAGGGCTGTACCACCAGCCCCGGGTACGGCCCCCGGCCATAACGGATGGCGATGTCGACGGAAGACGAGCGCAGGTCGACGAGGTCGTCGCTGGCCTGCAGTTGCAGGTCGATATCCGGATGCAGGCGCCGGAAATCCGCCATGCGCGGCACCAGCCACTTCACGGTGAAGGCATTGGTCGCGGAAATGCTGACCTGCGCCCGCGTGCGCTGCTGCGTCAGACGCGCCAGCGTCGCCTCGAATTTGTCAAAGCCGTCGCGCAGCACCGGATAAAGCTGCGCCCCGGTGTCGGTCAGCGTGACCTTGCGGACCTGGCGCTCGAACAGCGACAGACCCGTTCCCGCCTCCAGCGCGCGGATCTGATGGCTGACAGCCGTCGGGGTGACGGCAAGTTCCTCGGCGGCGGCCTTGAAACTGCCCAGGCGCGCGGCGGCCTCGAAGGCGCGCAGCGCGGAAAGCGGGAGGGACCGGCGTTGCATGAGCGGCGCTCTCGTAGATGAGTTTTTCTCGTCTTATAGCTGACAAACGAACCTTTGTCACCGCCGCAGCACGATCCTACAGTTCAGTCACCGGGCGCTGCATCAACCGACAACCCCGTCCGGTTATAGATGAAGGAATTCGCATCATGCTCAAACAGGTCATCACCCAGCCCGACAACTACGCACCCTTTCTGCTGTCGCAGGGCATCCAGTTCGGCAATCTGCTTTTCATCTCGGGCCAGGCCGGCGCCGCCGACGACGGGAAGATCGTGGATGGCGGATTTCTGGCGCAGGGCGAACAGGCGTTCAGTAATCTGCGCCGCGCGCTGCAAGCCGGCGGCTCGCGGCTGGAGGACGTCATCAAGGTCACCATCTTCGTGACCGACATGGGACATTTCGATGACGTGGTTGCCCTGCGCCGCAAGTTCTTTTCGGCGCCCTACCCGGCTGACACGATTGCCGAGATCAAGGCGCTGTACGATCCGGCCGCGATGATCGAGATCGAGGCCATCGCCACGGTCCGCCCCACGGAGGGCCGCTGACATGACCGCCGCTACCAATCGACGGCAGGACGCGCAGGCCGCGCCCGCCGGCCTGTTCACGCCGCTGCGGGTGGGCAGCGTGAACCTGCCCAACCGGCTGGCCGTCGCGCCCATGACACGGGTCAGCGCCACCGCCGACGGCCTTGCCACGGCGCAGATGGCGGGCTACTACGAAGCGTTTGCGCACGGCGGGTTCGGACTGGTCATCACCGAAGGTATCTACACCGACAAGGCGCATGCCCAGGGTTACCTGTTCCAGCCGGGTCTGGCCGACGACGCGCAGCGCGATGCGTGGCGGCCCGTGGTGGATCGTGTGCATGCGCAAGGCGGGCGGATCTTCGCCCAGCTCATGCACGCCGGCGCGCTGTCGCAAGGCAATCCGCATCGCGCCGGGACGACAGGCCCATCGGCCGTGTTGCCGGCCGGGCAGCAGATGACCTTTTACCGCGGCCAGGGTCCGTACCGGATGCCGCACGCCATGACCTTGGCCGACATCGGCGAGGTGGTCGACGGCTTTGCGCAGGCGGCCCGCCGCGCGCAGGAAGCGGGTTTCGACGGCGTCGAGATACATGGCGCCAACGGATACCTGCTGGACCAGTTCCTTACGCGCCACACGAATCAGCGCGACGACGCCTACGGCGGCAGTCTGGAGAACCGGCTGAGGCTGACAGTGGACGTGATCCAGGCGGCGCGCCGATCGACATCGGAAAGCTTCGTGGTCGGCGTGCGCACCTCGCAGGGCAAGGTGAATGACTTCACGCACAAATGGGAAGGCGGCCAGGACGACGCGGCGCGGATCTTCGGCGCACTGGGCGCGGCGCCCATCGATTACGTGCACACCACCGAGTTCGAGGCCTGGCGTCCCGCCTTTGCCGACAGCGGCGCGAGTCTCGCGGCGTTGGCACGGCGGCAGGTACAGGTGCCCGTGCTGGCAAACGGATCCCTGCACGATCCGCGCCAGGCCGAAGCCCTGCTGGCGCGCCAGGACGCGGATTTCGTGTCGCTGGGGCGCGGGGCGCTCACGCACGCCGACTGGCCAGCCCGGCTGCGCGCGGGCGCGCCGCACGAGGCCTTTGACCGGGGATTGCTGGCGCCGATTGCGGACCTAGACAACGCGGCGCGTCACCGGGCAGCGGATGCGCCTGGCTCGGGCCGCGTTGAAAGCGCCGCCGCCGGGCACGCCTGAACGCCCCAGCGCGCCGGGTCAGCCGGGATGCCGCAACGCCTGGAAAATCCAGGTGCCGATGCCGGTAATCGCGGCGTCGCCATGCGGCAACCCCATCACCTGCAGCCCCAGCGGCAGGCCATCGACGGCCATCAACGGCACGTTGATCGCGGGCGCGCCCAGCAATGACGACGCGCAGGCAAACGAGACGTCGCCCGTCGGATACCGGGTGTCGCGGATGTCCGCCGCAATGGGCGCCGCGCCGCACGCATTCAGGCTGACCAGCGCATCGCACTGCGTGGCCAGGGCCGCCAGGCATTGGCGCGCGTGTTCGCGCAGCAGCAGGCATTCGCGATAGTCCGCCAGCGTCATGGCGCGCCCGCTTTCCAGTTGCCGCACCAGGCTGGGGCCCAGCGTGTCGGGGTGATTGGCGACAAGGTTGGCCAGCGACCAGCGCTGTTCCCAGGAAATGAGCCGCAACGACAGGGGCGCCGCTTGCGAGATGGCGCGCTCCAGGGCATCGACCAGCGCCGAGTCGCCGCGCCGGATGATCGACACGCCTTGACGCGCGAGCGACTCCAAGGTGGCCTCGAACGCCTGACGGGCCTGCGGTTCGGCGCGCGCCCACCCTTCGGTTTCCAGCGCGACGAGCCGAGCAGGCTTCCGGGGGGCCGGCGCTTGTAGCGGGCCATAAAGGCCGGGATGGCCGGGATCGCCGCCCGCCCGCAGGGCGATTTCCGCCGCCGCCGTCCACATGTCTTCGACGGAATTGGCATGGATGCCGATGTGCGCCTGGCTCAACCCCAAGCGCTCGCCGCGATTGAGCGCGCCGAACGTCGGCTTCAAGGCCCAGTTGGCGTTGTAGCTGGCCGGCCGCAATACCGACCCCACCAGTTGCGAACCAATGGCCATGGGCACCATGTTGGCCCCCACCA
>JAEYVD010000504.1 GCA_023432075.1 Pseudomonadota bacterium
GGAAACTCGCGGCGCACGCCAGACAGGGAAATGAGCGGGCCGCCCATGTCAGGCTCCCGGCTTGGCGACGGCCGGCGAGGAATCCGCCGACACGACGCGTTCGCCCACCTCCAGGCCTTCCAGCACCTGCGCCTGCACATTGTTGTTCATGCCGATGCGCACTTGCCGCGTCTCGGTCTTGTTGCCGTCCAGCACCACGCGCACCTCGTAACGCCCGTCCTTGCCGCGCTTGCCCAGCGCCGACGCGGGCACCACCACGGCGTCCTTGGCCTCGCCCAGCACAATGAAGACTTGCGCCGTCATCGAGATGCGCAGCTTCTCGTCGGGATTGGGCACGTCGAACAGGCCGTTGTAATAGACCGCGGCGCTGGTGGAGGTGCTGGATGAGGAGGTCAACGAAGATGCCGCGTCTTCCTTCTGGATGGAATCCGGGGCCGGTTCCACCGCGCGCAGCGTGGCGCGGTAGCGCTCGTCGGGTTCGCCGAGAATGGTGAAGTAAACCGGCAGGCCCGGCTTGACCCGCGTCACGTCCGCCTCGGAGATCTGCGCCTTGATGGTCATGGTGTCCACCTGCGCCACCTTGATGATGGTGGGCGCGCTCTGGATCGAGTTGACGGTCTGGCCTTCCTTGGTGACCACCGCCACCACCATGCCGTCGATCGGCGAGACGATCCGCGTGTAGCCCAGGTTGACCTGGGCGGTGTCGACCTGGATCTCGGCCTGGGCGATCTGCGCGTCCAGCGAGGCGATCTCGGCGCGGGTCACTGCCAGCGTGGCCTCGGCCGTTTCGTAGGCCTCGCGCGAGCTGGCGTCGGCCGCCAGCATCTGGCGCTGCCGCTTGAACGCCAGTTCCGCCTGTTTCAGCGTGGCCACCTTGGCGGCCCGTTCGGCGCGCCGGGTCTGCAGCGCAGCTTGCGCGTTGCGAAGCTCGTTCTGCTGGGTCAGGTCGTCGATCTCGGCCACCAGTTGGCCCTTCTTGACCCGGTCGCCAAGTTCCACCTTCAGGGACTTCAACTGGCCGGTGGCCTGAGCGCCAACGCTGACCCGTTCGATGGCATCGATGGTGCCGCTGGCCAGCACGCTGTCTTCCAGGTCGGCGCGGGACACCTCGGCCACGGCGAACGTGGGCGGCGGCGGGGCCGAGAAAAACGCGGCGCGCGCGCCAAAAACGAGAAGCAGGAGGATGGCGGCTAGCAGGACGTAGCGCTTGAACTTGCTGCGGGACTTTTTCATTGAACCTGGACGATGGGAACGGCGGGCGCCACCTGCGGCGCGGTGATGCGGCAAAAATTCGGTGAAAACCAGAGACGGATTGCACCGTGCGGAGGGTTCCGTTGCGTGAACGATACAACGATCCCCAGGAGGTTGCGGAACCGTTTTAACGCACCTGCCGTGAACGTGCCGTCATCTTGCCGAATAAGCGCGGGACTTGTCCGCTAGAGACTGCTAACTCCGCAGAGTGACTAGTCACTCCATGACGCAGCGCAAAAAAGCGTCGCCTCGACATAGACGGATGTTACGAACAGAATGAATGCAGTTAAGCCGTGTCTACCTCCAACAGATCCCCCTCTTCGCCATCCAGTTCCCCAGAATTTTCCGGGGCGGTGCTTTTGTGCCTGCTAGCAATGATGAATCATGTGGCGCTGACCGGGGGACGCATCACCGTTTCCCTGACAGCCCTGCAGATGGGCCTGTCCACGTTCACCGTCGGCACGCTGGTAGCGGTGTTTGCGGTGCTGCCGATGCTGTTCTCAGTACGCGCGGGACGCTGGGTGGATCGCGTCGGCATCGTGCGCCCGCTCGTCATCGGCACGACTTTGGTCGCCTTTGGCACGCTATTGCCCTCCATCTCGCAAACCCAGACAGCGCTGCTGGTGGCGTCGTGCGCCATCGGCATCGGCTTCATGCTGCACCAGGTGGCCACGCAGGATCTGCTGGGGCACGCCGAGCCCGAGCAGCGGCTGCGCAACTTCTCTTACCTGTCCCTGGCGCTGGCGGGATCGGGCTTTTCCGGCCCCTTGATCGCGGGTCTGGCGATTGACCATCTGGGCACGCGCACGGCATTCGGCATCCTGGCAGCCGGCCCTTGCCTGTCTGCGCTGGGTCTGTACTTGCTGCGCCATCAATTGAAGGCGGTGGATGCTGCCATCACCGGCGTGCGCGAAGCGCAGCGCCGCCGCGTGACTGAACTGCTGGCCGTGCCCGCCCTGCGCCGAATCCTGATGGTCAACACCATCCTGTCCGGCGCCTGGGACACCCATTTGTTCGTCGTGCCGATCTTTGGCGTGGCGATCGGCCTGTCCGCCACCACCATCGGCATCATTCTTGCCTCGTTCGCGGCGGCAACGTTCGTCATCCGCCTGGTACTGCCCCTTATCCAACGCCGGGTCCGATCCTGGACGCTGGTGCGCGTGGCAATGGCCACCGCGGCTATCGATTTCATGCTTTACCCGCTGTTCACCGACGTTAACGTCCTGATCGTGCTGTCCTTTATCCTTGGTCTTGCGCTGGGCTGCTGTCAGCCCAGCATGCTGGCCCTGCTGCACCAGCACTCGCCCCCCGGCCGCGCGGCCGAGGCGGTGGGCCTGCGCATGGCGCTCATCAATGGCTCGCAGGTCTCCCTGCCGTTGACCTTCGGCGCGCTGGGTGCGGTAATTGGCGTTGCCCCGCTTTTCTGGGCCTACTCCGTGGCACTGATGGCCGGGGGCTGGGCCAATCGCAATCCCCCGCACGAGTCTGAACGGAATAAGTTGTCGTGAACAAGCAGTCATCCCACTCCGATATCTCTGGCGCCACGCTGCCCTTCCGGCTCTGGACGCCCGAGGAACGGCAAGCCTCGCTCGACGACGCGCTGCGGCACTGGCCGGCTGGGGAAGATGTATGGGTATTCGGGTACGGATCGCTCATCTGGCGTCCGGATTTCGACTTCATGGAACGCCGCCTGGCCACGCTGCGCGGCCACCACCGGGCGCTGTGCCTGTGGTCGCGGGTGAACCGGGGCACGCCCGAGTGCCCCGGTTTGGTGTTCGGCCTGGATCGCGGCGGCTCCTGCCGGGGCGTGGTGTACCGTCTGGCCGGCGAACAGGTCCCCCATTACTTCCCCGCCCTCTGGGAGCGCGAGATGTCCACCGGCGCCTATCTGCCGCGCTGGATCAACTGCGCCACGGACGAAGGCGTCGTCCGCGCGCTGGTCTTCATCATGAACCGCGACAACCCCGCCTATATCCGGGCTCTGCCCGAGGCGGAACTGCTGGCCATCGTGCGCCGCGCGGCGGGACGCTACGGTCCCTGCACGGATTACGTGGTGCAGACGGCCCAGGCCTTGCGGTCGGCCGGCATCCACGACGCCCGGCTCGACGCGATTGCCCGCCGGCTGGAGCTGGACGGCCACCCGCTGCCCGAAGGCCCCTGACGCGCCCCCCACGGCTACAGGCGGCAAACTTGTCCGGGGCCTGCGCGGGGTCAATGAGGGGCCGGTCTCCCAGGCGGTATAAACTCCGTGTTATCAACGCTGAACCCCCAAGACCATGTCCGTCTCTGATCTGCGTCAAAGCTACGAAAAGAATGTGCTGCTGGAAAGCCACGCGGCCTCCTCGCCGTTCGAGCAATTCACCCGTTGGTTCGACGAGGCCCTGGCCGCCAAGGTGCCCGAACCCAACGCCATGACCCTGGCCACGGTGGATGCCAGCGGGCAGCCCAGCGCCCGCATCGTCCTCATCAAAGGGTTCGACGAGCAGGGTTTCACGTTCTTCACCAATTACGAATCGCGCAAGGGCCTGGACCTGCAAGCCGAGCCGCGCGCCAGCCTCCTGTTCTTCTGGCAGCCGCTGGAGCGCCAGGTCCGCATCGAGGGCGTGGTCGAAAAGGTGGCGGCTGAAGAGTCGGACGCCTACTATCACAGCCGCCCGGCCGGATCGCGCATCGGCGCCTGGGCTTCGCGCCAAAGCCAGCCCATCACCCGTGAAGAGCTTGAAGCCCGCGAAAAGGAATTCCGCGAGCGTTTCGGCGAACAGCCGCCGCGTCCCCCGCACTGGGGCGGCTATCGCCTGAAGCCCACGGCCTTTGAATTCTGGCAAGGCCGCCCGTCCCGTCTGCACGACCGCCTGCGCTACGTGGCGGACGGGGCAGGCTGGAAGATCGAACGCCTGTCCCCCTGATACGGGGCGCCCCGGCGCGGGGCGTCCATCCGCCGGGCGCCTCCTGCGCCCGACCGAACTGTCTATTGCATGTCCGCCTCCTCCCCTGATTTCGACTCCGTCTTCTTTCGCACCGCCTTGGGCCGCTACGCCACCGGCGTGACGGTCGTGACGACCACCGGCCTGGACGGCGC
>JAEYVD010000752.1 GCA_023432075.1 Pseudomonadota bacterium
CGGAACGGTCGCGCGCGCAGGCGACGGACTCATGCAAGGCTCCAGGCGATTTCGAAAGACCCTATCTTGCCGCTGCTGGCCTCGCGTGGCAACGGCCCCGGCTTTGCTTCACAATGAAGCAAACCCAACAACGGAGACCTGCATGTCCAGCCTTGCTTCGTCCAGCTCTGCTTCGCCAAACTCGCCTTCGTCGCCGTCTGTCTCGCACGGATCCGCTTCATCCCCACCCGTCCCCATCCGCCGCGTCGCCATCGTGGGGGCCGGCACCATCGGCGCCAGTTGGGCAGCGCTGTTTCTCGCGCACGGACTCGAAGTCGTGGTCAGCGATCCCGGCCCGCATGCCGAGGCCCAAACCATCGCCCGCGTGCAGGCAGCCTGGCCGGTCCTGGCCGAACTTGGCCACGTGCGCCACGGTGCCACCGCCGACGCGCTACGCTTCGAACCCGATCTGGAAAAGGCGTTGGCCGGCGTCGACTTCGTGCAGGAAAACGCGCCCGAACGCGAAGACTTCAAGACAGACCTGTTCGCCCGCATCGACGCCGTCCTGCCCCGGCACGTCATCGTCGCCTCCAGCTCATCCGGCCTCATCATGAGCCGGCTGCAATCTTGCTGCCAACATCCCCAACGCTTCGTGATCGGGCACCCCTTCAATCCCCCGCACCTCATTCCCCTGGTCGAGGTCGTCGGCGGCGACCAGACGTCCGCCGACACCATGGACCGCGCCATCGACTTCTATCGCAGCATGGGAAAACACCCCATCCGCCTGAACAAGGAAGTCCCGGGCCATATCGCCAACCGCCTGCAAGCCGCCCTGTGGCGCGAGGCCATCCACCTGGCCGCAGAAAACGTCGCCAGCGTCGCGGACATCGACGCCGCCCTATCGCAAGGCCCCGGGCTGCGCTGGGCTCTCTTCGGTCCCCACATGACGTTCAACCTGGGGGGCGGCGAAGGCGGCCTGGCGCACTTCATGCACCACCTCCTGGGCCCGGTGCAAACCTGGTGGGACGACCTCGGCGCACCCGAAGTCACGCCAGCTTTGCAGCAACGCCTGATCGAAGGCGTCAACGCCGAGGCCGGCCACCGCAGCATCGCCGACCTCGTCGAAACCCGCGACGCGCAGCTCACTGCATTGATCAAAGTGCTGCACCGGTAAAGGCCTCATCGTCAAGCCGGAACCACCCGCTCGGCAGCGCTACTATCTGGGAGTTCGTCATCCATAGAGTCATCCGCCACCGGCCGCCGATCGCCCAGCCGCACTGGGCGCGCCGACTCGGGGGCGAGGCTTCCTGACGGCGTCTTGGATGCGCAGGCAAGCGTCTTTCGCTACGACGGCACATTCCGGGTCGGCATCGCGGAGCGCAGGCTCGAAACTTGCTCCCGAATTGAGGTGCGTCCTTTTCGGTTTACAAAGCGGCGTGTACCGTTCGGGCCACGAGACAGATTTGAAACGCGTCCAAGGTGAAGCACGACTGCCCGCTCCGCCGCCACCCAAGGAGTTGCTTGAATGATTTCCGTAATACATGACACCGACCGCTCCCGCTTCACTGCCACCGTCGACGGCGTGCTGTGCGTGCTGGACTACCAACTGCAAAACGGCGCCATGGCCATCACGCACACCGGCGTACCCAGCGCAGTCGGCGGCCGCGGCATCGCCGCCGAACTGACCCGCCAAGCGCTGCTCACCGCGCGCGAGAACGGCTGGAAGGTCAAGCCCTACTGCTCCTACGCCGACGCCTACATCAGACGCCACCCCGAATACACAGACCTCCTGGCCTGACCCGATCTTCCAATTCGTTCCGTGCCTTTACTTGCAGGGTCAGTTCGACTGATATGACGCTGATACCTCGGACCCTACTGCCGGAACAGGATTCGACTACCTGATCCATCCTCTCGAATGGCGCCGCGCTTCGCACCCTTACCTTTCGTGCTGGCCGATTGCGGTGGCTGTTCGCGATGATTCGTTGCAAATATCGGTCGCAGTGATTCGTTGCGGCGATTAGTTACGGCGATCCATTGCAGCGATTCATGGCGGCGATTCGTTGGAGTGATTCATTGCAGTGATTCGTTGCAGTGAATCGTTGCAGTGATTCGTTGCAGTGAGCCGTTGCATTGAGCCCTAGCGTTGACCCGTCGGGTTGACCCGTTCCGTAGACTCGTCGCGTTGACCCGTTCCGTAGACCCGTTCCGTAGACCCGTTCCGTAGACCCGTCGCGTTGACCCTTCGCGGGGGTCACACCCGCGCACTTGTTGCGCGGATCTGCCGGCTCGGTCTACAGCCTTGATCAGTTGCCCAGTGAATCGGCCAGATTTTCCCCAAACTCGCAAACACAGGGTGTCCCGACCCCTTGCGTGTTTATGTGCCTGATCGCGCTGGCGCCTCGCCCTATCGCCAAAGACCTGACCGTTCCATCGGCCGGCTTTCTCTATCAGGTATGCTGATCCTTCGCGTTGATCTGATTCTCTGATCCGCTTCCCGATCCCATTGCCCCGCCGTGCCGAAGCAACCAAGCCCCTCCAATTCCACCTGCCCCTGCGGCAGCCCCCGTTCCTATCCTGAATGCTGCGGCCGCTGGCACGACGGCCCGCAGGCGCTGCAAGCCCCGACAGCTGAAGCCCTCATGCGCTCCCGGTACAGCGCTTTCGTGCTAGACAAGCTGCCCTATCTGCTGGCGACCTGGCATCCCAGTACGCGCCCAGCATCTCTCGAGCCCAACCCGTCCGGCCTAAAATGGCTTGGCTTGCAGATCAAGGCTGCCGCAGATCAGGACGCAGAACATGCAACCGTAGAATTCGTCGCCAGAAGCCGCCTGGACGGCCGCGCCAGCCGCATGCACGAAACCAGCCGCTTCCTGCGCGAAAACGGGCAGTGGTTCTACCTCGATGGCGACGTGCGCTGATCACCAGCCCACAGCCGGACTTGAGGCAGTGATTGAGGCAGTGATTGAGGCTGCAGTTGCGCCCAAGATGTGACCATGACCGCGCCCATGATTGAGATCGCGACCCACGCCACGACCGTGCCCGTGATTGAGACCGTAACTCAGGGCACGACTGCGGCCGTGATTTCAGCCAACACCGCGGCCGCATGCACTCAACCGCACTGAGCGAACGTCCCAGCTATGCCACGGGACGCTTAATCTCCGCACCAATCGCCTGCTTCAACGCACTCAGCAGGTCCTGCCCGACACTGCCAAGCGCGCGCGCATCGCCCACGATCGCCACCTCGGTCGGCGGCACATCTGCGAACCCGTCCTCGGTGACCAATTCAACGTGCGCGTCCAGCCGCGCCGAGGCCGGCAACAGACTGACGCCCAGGCCTGCCGCCACGGCCGCCTGCACGCCAGCCAGACTGTGGCTGTGATACGCAATATGCCACGGCCTCCCTGCGCTCTCCAGCGCATAGATCATCCGCTTGCGATAGACGCATCCCTGCGGAAAAAGAACCAGCGGCACGACGGCCGCCATTTGATTGCGCGCTTGTCCGCCCACCCACACCAGCCGCTCTGGCCAAGCCGCAAGGCAAGGCCCCTCACCCAGATCCCGCTTGACCAGCGCCAGATCGAGGTCGCCTGCCGCCAGCCCCGCCCGAAGATCCGTGCTCATGCCGCTCAGGGTTTCCAGGCGCACCTGCGCATGCCGCGCCGCGAATTCGGCCAACAGCATCGTCAACCGCGACACATCGAAGTCCTCAGGCACGCCTAACCGAATCACACGAGCGGTCCGCGGCGCGGACAACACGTGCTCGGCCTCCCCCGCAATCGCGAGCAAACGGCGCGCATAGGTCAACATCAACTCGCCATCCTCGGTCGCAGACACATTGCCGCCCGCGCGGTCCCGCAGCAGCAAGGTTTTGCCCACGCTCTGTTCAAGCTTGCGCACCTGCTGGCTGACCGTCGATTGCGTGCGATGCACGCGGCTGGCCGCCCGCGTGAAACTGCCTTCGTCCACGACGCAAACCAGCGTTTTCAATAGTTCAAGATCGAGCATCGGCTTTCATTGATTGACGTTGAATCCGCACTTACGCGCGCTGAACCGCTTTCAGGCTCCGGCCCTGTCAGGGCTCAATTAGCCGCTGGCAGCGGTAACTTCGCTCGTTCCATCCTTGGCTCGCCGCGGTGCGCGCCATTGAGGCGTGCCGATCGTAGCCTTGATCGGGCGCGCACACTTCTATCGCGCCTGCCCCGCAAAACGGCAATCATTGAGCATACTGCAGCTCATTGATGTAGAAAATAAGGTGAGCGTATTAATTAATTTTACAACTCTACCAGGCGAACCTTACGCTGAGATTCCATTCACTGCCCGAGGACCGACATGACTCTGAACCAAGCTCCCCGCCCGCAATGGCTGACCTTCGACTGCTACGGCACGCTCATTCAATGGGACGAAGGCCTGCAAGCCGCAGTGGAAAAGATCCTCGCAGGCCGCGGCACCGCGACGAACCCTCCCACCGCCGCGCAGTTTCTGCACGTATACGACGAGCACGAGCACAGGCTTGAACGCACGCCGCCCTATCGCAACTTCGCTGAGGTAACCCGTGAATCGTTGCGGCTTACCATGGCGCATTTCGGCCTTGAGTACCGTTCGGAGGACGCGGAAACGCTTACCGGCAGCATCTCCCGCATGCCCCCGTTCCCTGAAGTCGTCGACACACTAGCCAGACTCAAACAAGCCGGCTTTCGCCTGTGCATCATCTCCAACACGGACGACGACATCATCGCCGGCAACGTGTCCCAGATGGGTGGCCATATCGACCGCGTCATCACTGCAGAACAGGCCCGCGCGTACAAACCCTCACCCGTCATCTTCGCGCACGCGCATCAGAAGCTGGGCGTTACCCCGGCAGACGTCGTGCATATCTGCGCCAGCCCTCACCTGGACCTCGCGGCCGCACGCGACATCGGCTTTCGATGCATATGGATAGACCGCGGCACCGGACGCAAGCCCTTGCCTGACTACCGGCCTGACGCTACCGTACCAACTCTGGATCGCGTGCTGGACGTATTCAATGAAGCCGGCTGGCTCTGATCCCCAACCCCTCACTTGAAGGTTGCCATGAAGCAGGAACCCGGTTTTGCCGACGCACTCTTCCATGCAGATCCCGTCACCGCGCTACGCACAGACCTGGCGCTGGCACTACGTGCGGCCGCAGCCCACGGCTTGGGCGAAGGCGTCTGCAATCATTTCAGCGTGGCGTTGCCGGGCGACCCCGACCATTTCCTTCTAAACCCCCGCGGGCTCATGTGGAACGAGGTGCAGGCGGACGACATCGTGCTGGTCGATGCGCACGGCAACAAACTTGCCGGCCGCCACGAGGTCGAGCCCACAGCCATGTTCATTCACGCCGCCATTCACCGCATCGCCGGCAAGGCATGCGTGCTGCACACTCACATGCCCTACGCCACGGCACTCACGCTCACCACGGATCGAGGCCTGGACACCACGCTGTCCCAAAATGCCATGCGCTTTCACGGACGCCTCGCCATCGACGAGGACTACAACGGACTGGCGCTGGATGTCACCGAAGGCGAGCGCATCGCGAATGCCATGCAAGGCGCGGACATCGTTTTCCTGGGCAATCACGGCGTCGTTGTCTGCGGCGAACGTCTCGACTACGCCTACGACGATCTCTTCTTCCTCGAGCGCGCCTGTACCGCCCAGGTCTTGGCACAGTCCACAGGCCGTCCCCTGGTTCCCGTCAACGCCGAACTCGCTGCCAAGGTCGCCGCCCAGATTCAAAGCGAAAGGCTGCAATCCGAACTATTTTTCGCAGCGCTGCGCCGCCAGCTTTCCTAGCCATAAAGCAGCCAGTCCAGAGAAAAAATCCGACCCAAGAAAAACCCCCTCGCGGCGCCAGCCGCGAGGGGGTTTTTTAATGCAATCCAAATGCTGCAATCCACTGCGATCCAAGCGCTGCGATCCAAACGCTGCAATCCAACGGCACGAGCCAAACACGGCAATCCGGTCGCCAAAAAGACAAAACCCCGCAGGGGATACCTGCGGGGTTTTGAGCAATAAAAGCCTGACGATGACCTACTTTCACAGACGTCCGTCCACTATCATCGGCGCAAAGGCGTTTCACTGTCCTGTTCGGGATGG
>JAEYVD010000591.1 GCA_023432075.1 Pseudomonadota bacterium
TCCTGTCGCCGATGCTGCCCCTGATCGCCAGCGCGGCCGCCAACGCCATCGACAGCTTTGTGGCCGCGCGCGGCCGGCGCCTGGCCGCCGACGAATTGCAGCCCACCACGCTCGGCGCGCGCGAGTATGCCCGCGCGATCTCCGGTGCGCAGTACGTGGCCTGCGTGGATACCTGCCACGAAATCACCCGCCGTATCGGGCGCTTCCTGCACCGCGACGGCGCCCAGGGCTACGATCTGTTCCTCAGCCCGGTCCTGGCGCTGCCGCCCGCGCCCATCGGGCGCTACGCCATGGACAACGCCGACTATCTGGCCTACCGTCTGGGCAAGAAGGGCGTCATCGGCTATTCGCCATTCGCCCCGTTGGCCAACCTGACCGGCATGCCTGCCATTTCGATCCCCTTCGGCATGTCCGCGGAAGGGCTGCCCATCGGCATCCAGGTCATGGGCCCGCTGGGCGCCGAGGCCCAATTGCTGGAGCTGGCCGCCCAGGTCGAAACGCTGCGGCCCTGGCCGTTGACGGCGCCCATGGCCAGATAGCCGCCACCGCCCGCCGCGGGCCGCGCCGGCCGATCGAACCAGGGAGATTGCATGTCATCGTTCGCGACGCATACCGTGTTCAACCAGGTGCCGCCCCTGGAAGACTATTCCCTGTACGACACCGATCCGGCGCTTCGCGAGGCCGTGCGGCGCGAGGGCGCCGAGGCCTGGGCAGGCGACCTTGCCGCGCACGGCGCCTGGCTGGGCCGGGCGCAGACGCTGGCCGCCGGCGCCGAGGCCAACCGCTGTCCGCCCCGTCTGGTCAGCTACGACCGGGCTGGCCATCGCGTTGACCGCATCGAATTCCATCCCGCCTGGAACGTGCTGATGAGCGGCATCATGGCGCGCGGCCTGCACAGCCGCGCCTGGATGCAGCCCGCGCCGGGCGCGCAGGTGGCGCGCGCGGCCGCCTATCTGATGCAGGGGCAGGTCGAGGCCGGCACGCTATGTCCCACCACCATGACCTTTGCCGCCGTGCCGCTGCTGCAACGCGAGCCCGCCGGCGTGGTGGACTTTGCCGGGCAATGGCTGCCGGCCCTGTACGCACGGGAGTTCGATGGCAGCGACGCGCCGCTTTCCGCCAAGCGCAGCGCGTTGATCGGCATGGGCATGACCGAAAAGCAGGGCGGCTCGGACCTGCGCGCCGTCACCACGCGCGCCACGCCGCTGGGCGCGCCCGGGCGTGGAAGCGCCTATCAGCTCGTGGGGCACAAATGGTTCTTTTCGGTGCCGCAGGCCGACGCCCATCTGGTTCTGGCGCAGACCGATGAGGGGCTGAGCTGCTTTTTCGTTCCGCGCTGGATACCGGATGGTCCTCGCAACGCGGTGCGCGTGCGGCGGTTGAAGGACAAGCTGGGCAACTGGAGCAACGCCAGTTCGGAAGTCGAATTCGAGGATGCATGGGGCGTGATGGTCGGCGACCCCGGCCGCGGCCTGTCGGTGCTGCTCGAGATGGCGGGCACCACGCGGCTGGACTGCGTGCTGGGCAGCGCGGCGCTGCTGCGCCAGGCGTTGGCGCAGTCGGCGCACCACGCGCTGCACCGTCAGGCTTTCGGCAAGCCGCTGGTCGAACAGCCGCTGATGCGCAATGTGCTGACCGATCTGGCGCTGGAAAGCGAAGCGGCCATGGTCCTGGCGCTGCGTCTGGCGCGTGCCGTGGACGAGCGTGCCGATCCGGGGGCGCGGGCGCTGGTGCGCGTGGGCACGCCGGCCGCCAAGCTGTGGGTTTGCAAGCGCGCGGTCGCCGCCGTGGCCGAGTGCATGGAGGTATGGGGCGGCAACGGTTACGTCGAAGAAGGCCCGATGCCCCGTCTTTACCGCGAAACGCCTGTCAATTCCATCTGGGAAGGCTCCGGCAACGTCATGGCGCTGGACGTGCTGCGGGCGCTGCAACGCGAACCCGATGCGCTGCCGGCGCTGGAGGCCGAATTTGCCCCCGCCGCAGGCCAGTCCCGGGACTTCGACGCGGCGCTGGCGCGTTGGCGCGCCTTGCTGGCGCAGGGCGAGCACGCGCAATTCCACGCGCGGCGCATCGCCGCCGGGCTGGCGCGCCTGTGGCAGGCCGCGCTCCTCATCGAGCACGCGCCCGCCGCCGTGGCGCAGGCGTTCGTTGGCAGCCGACTGCGGGAGACCGGCGGCATGTTCGGCGAACTGAGCGCGGGGGACGATACATCTGGCGTCGATACGCCGGGCGTCGCTACGCCGGGCGTCGACACGCCGGCGATCCTGGCACGCGCCTGGCCCGCCCTCGCCGCATGCTAAATTTCCCGGCTCAAGCAACTTTCCGCACTTCTACCGCCATGCTCTCCCAGCAAGAACTCAAGCAGCAAGCCGCCGACGCGGCCCTGGAATTCGTCGAACAGGTCGCCGGCCCTGACGTCATCATCGGTGTGGGCACCGGTTCCACCGCCGACCTGTTCATCGACGGCCTGGCGCGATTCAAGGGCCGCATCGGCGGAACGGTCGCCAGCTCCGAGCGCAGCGCGGCGCGCCTTGCCGGCCACGGCCTCAAAGTGCTGGACCTGAACGACGTCTCGACCATGCCCATCTACGTGGACGGCGCCGACGAGATCAACGCCGACCTGCACATGATCAAGGGCGGTGGCGGCGCGCTCACGCGCGAGAAGATCGTGGCCTCGGTGGCCGAGCGCTTTATCTGCATCGCCGACGAATCCAAGCTGGTGCAGACGCTGGGCAAGTTCCCGCTGCCGCTCGAGGTCATCCCGATGGCGCGCGAGTCCGTGGCCCGCGCGCTGACTGCCCTGGGCGGACAGCCCCGCCTGCGCGACGGCTTCGTCACCGACAACGGCAACATCATCCTGGACGTGTCGGGCCTCACCCTCTCGGACGCGCCCGCGTTCGAGGCCATCGTCAACAACCTGCCGGGCGTCGTGACCTGCGGTCTCTTTGCGCTGTCCGGCGCCGACGTGGCGCTTCTGGCCACCCAGAACGGCATCCGCCGCCTGGACCGCCGCGCCTGATTCGCGCTGCGTTGGCCGGTCCCGCCGAACCGCCTTGCGGGGGGCGGGGGCGCCATTCATAATCCTGTCACACTTGGGTCATAACCTTGCCGGTTGTGCAGGCCCATCTCGTAACTTCTCTCAACTTCGGGGCAATGCAATGAGATCAACCACGCAGGGAGCCCGGATGACGGAGCATACA
>JAEYVD010000651.1 GCA_023432075.1 Pseudomonadota bacterium
ATGGCGACGCGCAGCGGCATGCGGAAGTATTCCGCGATCCCCTTGAGTTCTTCCTTCGGCACGATGCTGACCAGCCACATCACCAGGAAGAACGCCATCATCGCCGTAATGAAGTCGGCGTACGCGATCTTCCAGCTGCCCCCGTGGTGCCCACCGCCCTTGACCTTCTTGCGGCGGATCACCACACGGTGATTATTTACCGTGCTCATGGCCCGCTCCGTCAGGCCTTGCCGGTCGACTTGGTCTGGCGGACGTGCTCTTCCAGCTCACCGAAGGTGGGCCGGACCGCCGAGAACAGCACCTTGCGGCCGAATTCCACCGCAAGCTGAGGCGGATAGCCGTTCATGCTGGCCAGCAGCGTCGTCTTGATGCACTCAAGCACTTTCATGGCCTCGTCCGTGCGGCGCTCCACGCGGGAGGCCAGCGGACCCACGAAACCGTAGGCCAGCAAAATACCCAGGAACGTGCCGACCATGGCCTTGGAGATCAGGTCGCCCAGAATGGCGGGCGGCTGGTCCACGGCGGCCAGCGCCTTGATCACGCCCAGCACCGCGGCCACGATACCGAACGCGGGCAGGCCGTCGGCCATCTGTTGCAGCGCATGGGCCGGCACTTCGCGCTCGTGGCGGTAGGTTTCGATTTCCTCGTCCATGAGCGTCTCGATTTCGAACGAGCTCATGTTGCCGCTGATCATGATGCGCAGGTAGTCCGTGATGAACTCCATGAGCTTCTCGTCTTTGGCGATGCGGGGATATTCGCTGAAGATCGGGCTGGAACCCGGATCCTCGATATGCGATTCGATGGCCATCAGGCCTTCGCGGCGCGCCTTGTTCAGCAGCACGTACAGGAGCGCCATCAGCTCCATGTAGACGTCCTTGCCGTACCGCGAGCTCTTGAGCGCGTCGGGAAGCGCCTTCTTGACCAGCATCAGCGACTTCTTGCTGTTGCCCGCCAGGAAAGCCCCGAACGCCGCGCCGAAGATCAGCGTCAGCTCGAAGGGCTGGTAAAGCGCGCCCATGTGTCCGCCCAGCGCCATGAAGCTGCCGACGACCGACACGATCACCACAAGAAAACCGATAACAATCAACACAACGGGCCCCTGCCAACGAAGTCTATAACTTGCGTCAATGATCCCCTGTCCCCCCTGCCCCAAAAAGGCGGGTTAGGGGGTGTTTTCCAGGGCTTTTGATGTATTTGGACGCCCGATCAGGTCGGAGCGGCGGTCGCAATGGGGGCTGGACGGGTGCCGGCACGTGCCTTGGCCGCCGCGCGCGTCTTGCCGGCGCGGGGTGGCGGGCGGCAGATGGCGCACACAAAATCCGATTGGGGGTCGTGGGCGTGGGCGATGAAATGGCCGCCGCACTGCCGGCATGCGGAAAGCTGCAGCATGCCGCTGTCGAAGAATCGCACCAGCATCCACGCCCGGGTAAAACTCAGGACGGGCTCGGCGTCCGCGGCTTCCTGCCCCGCGTTTTCGAGATACAGGCGATACGCGTCGATGGTGGCGCGTATGCCTTTGCTGGTGGTGCGCGTATTCAGGAACGAATACACGTTATAGAAGAGAGAGGAATGGATATTCGGCAGCCAGGTCATGAACCAGTCGACCGAAAAAGGCAGCATGCCCTTGGGTGGCGAGCAGCCGCGGATCTCGCGATACAGGCGGGCGAGGCGATCGTGGCTGAGGCTGGTTTCAGCCTCAAGCACCTGAAGGCGCGCGCCCAGCGTAATCATGGAGCTGGCAAGCAGGATGTCGTCCGCTTCCTGGGAAACGCTCTTGGAGGCCATGACAGGTGTGTCCGAGTGGGATTCGCGGGCCGTCAGGCCAGTTCTTCGACAGGCTGCTTGGCGAGCAGGATGGTGGCGTGAGCTTGTTGCAGTGCACCACCCAGTACATCGTGGGTCAGCGCCGACAGCAGGCTGTAATCATCGAAACGGAAGCGGCACAGCAGGGAGCTGGAGCTGGCCAGTTTCACCAGTTGCGCCGGCGAGAGGCGCATGAGAATGTCAGCGACTTCGTTGCTGAATCCCAGGCGGAACATCGATGCGGCATAGTCATCACGCAACATGCGCTGAGCCAGTAACAGATATGACAGATTCACTTCGCGAATGTCTGCCAGCAAAGAATTTTCAACTTGTTGCACGCCGTACTCCCTATCCCTATCCCACCCGAGGGGCTTGATTACTCATAGCGCAGGCAACGTTTATTGCCTGTCCGCTCGCTGCATCCTGTTTTAATGCGAAATGTATCATTTGTTCGCAATTTAAGTAAAATTTACCACAGGTCATGTCATTTTCTATGACTTATATGACAAATCTTTGTTGATGTTGCGCAACGTACCTTTCTAGACACACCTTGACATACAAGTTCGTGACAAATTTTCGTCAATTTGCCAAATAAGCATTCAAAACGTTGCGTACTTCCTGAAATGAACGGCGGCCCATTGCCGACAATGCCATCTTGACGATTCCCTAGATTCGCCCGCATTACCGTAGCCGCGCTTGTCGACAATGTCGCAAATTGACAACATCGACCGCGCTTCACGATCGACTCCGCCAGAATTCCCGCAATGCCCCACGCAGATGACAGCCTGGTCGAATATGCGCCGCTAGTTCGGAAGCTGGCCCTGCAATTGCTCGCCCG
>JAEYVD010000743.1 GCA_023432075.1 Pseudomonadota bacterium
TGACGGAAGAACGCCTGGAACGCGGGGTATTGCGTCAGGTTGTTCGCGTAGTCCAGAAACAGATCGAGCTGGATGTCCTTGTTGCCCGGCCGTTCAAGCAGGGCCGCGTCCAGCGTATAGCCTTCGGGTGCGACGTTGTCCGGATCCGCCACGCCATGCACGTACTGCCACTTGGTGCCTTCGAAGTTCAGGATGGCGTCGTGAATGGTCTGCCGGTTTGCGGGCGACGGATCGTTGCAGTAGGCGCGGATGGGCGCCCACGCATCGCCCAGGCCGTCGAGATACGCGTTCCCGTTCTGCGAAACGAGGCCGGTCACGCGCTCGGGGTGCGCCACCGCAAGCCGCAATCCGGTCGGCGCGCCGTAGTCGAAGAAATACATCGCATAGCGGGTCAGCCCTAGTTCGTCCACAAACGCTTCCAGCGATTTGGCCAGGTTGTCGAAGGTGTAGCGGTAGCCGCGCTCGGCCGGGACTTCGGTGAAGCCAAAGCCGGGCAGATCGGGCGCGATGACGCGAAAGTGCGCGGCCAACTGCGGGATGACATTGCGGAACTGATGCGACGACGTGGGAAATCCGTGCAGCAGCAGGAGGACGGGCGCTTGCGGGTTGCCGGCTTCGCGATAGAAAAAGCGCAGGCCGTCGGCTTGCGCATGGCGGTATTGGACGGTGTGGTCGGGCTGGGCGTTCATGAGGATCTCCGGTATTCGGGCAAGGAATGACGATGGGCTTTCGACGCTTCACGGCACAGTCTACGCATTTTACGTAACCTGTCAATATGCGCTTTACGGGTTACGTAAAGCCGATTTGGCGCGGCCATGAAAAAGCCCGGCATGAGCCGGGCTGGAAACCATCGATCAATGTCATTTCGCCTTGGCGCTGGCGTCCGCCGCCTCGCGCTGCCGGAATGCCGCCACCTTGTGGCGGTTGCCGCACAACGCCATGCTGCACCAGCGCCGCTTGTGCGAGCGCGTACGGTCGTAGAACCAGAGCGAGCACGCATCGCTTTCGCATTTGCGCACCAGATCGAAGTCGCCGTGCGCCAGGAGATCGGCAGCCGCCTCCGCCACTGGCAGCAACCATTGCGCCGCCGTTTGCGAGGGATAGCGGCGTGACACCACCAGGCTGCCATCGTCTGCCGGCGCAAGTTCGAGGTGACTGCCGCCCGCCGCCAGTGCGCGATTCAGCGCTGAAAGCGCCAGCGGTGCGTGCGCCTTGCGCTGGGCGACCAGCTCTCGGACGGTTTCGCGCAGGCCGCGCGCGCTTTCCAGCAAACCGGACGGCGTGGCGCCCTGCGCGGCGGCGCCCCCCGCAAGCGACAGCCAGCCCGCCACGTCAGCATCCGACTGCCATCGGTCGACGGGGCCGGCGCTGCTCTGCTCGACGGTGTTGATCATGTCCAGTGCGACGTGGTCGCCCAGTTGTCGGAATTCGGGTGCGTGGCTGGTGTTCATGGTGATCTCCGGCGACAGTGTAACCCTCAAAATTAAACAATAAAAGTTACACGATCCGGGGCGGCATTGCGCCGCCCTTCACGCATCGTCATCCCGCCCCGCTCAGTTGCGCGGTTCCGGCAGCGGGATGTATTCGGTCTCGTCGCCGGGCACGATCTGATCGAAGCGCGTGCGTTGCCAGTCCTGCTTGGCCTGTTCGATCCGGTCCTTGCTGCTGGACACGAAGTTCCACCACACGAAGCGCGGACCGTCGAGCGGTTCGCCGCCCAGCAGCGCGAAGCGCGCGGCGGTCTTGGCGCGGATCTGCACCGGCTTGCCCGGGGCGAACACCACCAGACGACCGCTCTCGTACTCCTGGCCGTCGATTTCCACCGTGCCACTGGCCAGATAGGCCGCGCGCTCTTCGTGCTCGGCCGGCAGCACTGTCGTGGCGCCCGGTTGCAGTTGCAGGTCGCCGTAGAACAGCGGCGACAGCGTCTTGACCGACGAGGTCTTGCCGAACATCGAACCGGCGACGACCTGGGCGCGCACGCCCTCCCCTTCGACCACCGGCTGCGCATCCAGGCCGTAATGGACGAAACCCGGATCGGTTTCTTCGTGCGCCTTGGGCAGGCCCACCCAGATCTGCAGCCCAGAGAGCCGCTGCGGCGCGAGGCGGCTTTCCGGCGAGGAGCGTTCGGAGTGGACAATCCCGCGGCCGGCGGTCATCCAGTTCACTTCGCCGGGCAGGATGGTTTGCGTGTTACCCGCCCCGTCGCGGTGGACCATGGAGCCTTCGTAGAGGTAGGTCACCGTGGACAGCCCGATATGCGGATGCGGGCGCACGTCGATGCCGGCGCCGATGTCGAAGTCGGCCGGACCCATCTGGTCCAGGAACACGAACGGACCAACGCTGCGGCGCTGCATGGAGGGAATGGCGCGGCGGACGGAAAACCCGCCCAGGTCGCTGGTGCGCGGCACCACGACGGTTTCGATCTGGCTTTCGCCGGCTTGGGACAGGGTCGACATGGTGCAGTGCTCCGCAATGGATTGGCCTTGGGGCCATCTTAATGGCCTCGGGGCAGGTAATGGGGGGTAATGGGTGAAACCGGGCGGATTCCAGGATCCGCCCGGCGGGGTTGGCATCAGGCCAGGTCGAACACCAGCACTTCGGCGTCCTTGCCGCCCGACAGCTCGACGCTGCCGGCGTCGGTGATCGCGACGGCGTCACCGGCATTGAGCGCGGCGCCGTTGACGGTCACGCTGCCGCGGGCCACATGGACCCAGGCGCGGCGGCCGGCGGCCAGCGGCAGCGAGGCCGACTCGTCGCCATCGAACAGGCCCGCATACAGACGCGCGTCTTGATGGATCTTCATCGATCCGTCGATGCCGTCGCCCGACACCAGGGCTTGCAGACGGCCACGCTTTTGCGCATCGCTGAAGGCGCGCTCTTCGTATTCCGGCGCAATGCCAGTCACGTTCGGCTCGATCCAGATCTGCAGCATGTGCGTTTCGGCATCCGGGCGGGGATTGAACTCCGAGTGCATCACGCCGCGGCCGGCGCTCATGCGCTGGACGTTGCCGGGCTGGATTTCCGAACCGCTGCCCATGCTGTCCTTGTGGGCGATCGCGCCGTCCAGCACATAGGTGATGATCTCCATGTCCCGGTGACCGTGCGTGCCGAAGCCGCGGCCCGCGGCGATGCGGTCGTCATTGATCACGCGCAGCGCGCCAAAGCCCATGTGAGCCGGATCGTAGTAGTTGGCGAAGGAGAAGGTATGGAACGAATCGAGCCATCCGTGGTTGGCGTGACCCCGTTCGGCAGCGCGGCGAATCGTAAGCATGGTGAACTCCTGTTTCAATAATATGAATGATTAGGGCTGCATCCTGGCTGGGCTTTCCGCCTTGCCGTTTGTCTGCAACCCCGGCATGAGTGATATTCTGCGCGCCCGGACCGCCGGTTTTGGCGCTATATTTTGATGACTTCATTCAAATTATTTGAATCCCCACGATCGACCAGAATTCCATGCAGCCCATCACGCCCGAACTGCTTGTCCTAGTAGACGCCATCGCGCGCCATGGCAGCTTTGCCAAGGCCGCGCGTGAATTGGGCAAGGTGCCCTCCGCCGTCACGTATTCCATCCGCAAGCTCGAAGACGGCCTGGATGTGCTGCTATTCGATCGTTCGGGGCATCGGGCGCTGCTCACGCCCGCGGGCGAGGCGCTACTCAAGGACGGCCGGCATCTGCTGCAGTCGCTGGACGAATTGGCCAGCCGGGTCAAGCGCATCGCCACGGGGTGGGAAGTGCAGCTGCGCATTGCGGTCAGCGCAGTGCTGCCGTGGCGGCCCATCTATGACCTGATCGATGAATTCCATGCGGTGGGCAGCGCCACGACGCTGCGTTTCTCCACCGAAGTCCTGAGCGGCAACTGGGATGCGCTGACCTCAGGGCGCGCGGACCTGGTGATCGGTGCGGGCGCGGCGGGCGAGCCGACGGGCCCTTATCGCTCGCAGGCGATCGGCGTGATGCAATTCGGGTTCTGTGTGGCGGCGAACCATCCGCTGGCCGCCCTGCCCCAGCCGCTTAGCCGCGCCGAGATCACGCGCTACTGCGCGGTCGTTATTGCCGACACCTCACGCAACCTGCCCGTGCAGTCGCGCGGCATTCTGTCGGATCAGCCGACGCTGGTGATGCCGTCGATGCAGGCCAAGATCGAGGCGCAGGTGCGCGGCCTGGGCTGCGGCTATCTGCCGCTAACGCTGGCCGCGCCCTACCTGGCGCAGGGTCTGCTGGTGGTATGTGAGACGGACGAAGGCATGTCCCTGACGGAACACGTTGCCTACGCTTGGCGGGCTGAGCCGCCGGGCGAGGCCATGAAGTGGTGGCTGCAGAAGTTGAAGTCCCCGCGTCTGTGCGAGAGCCTGCTCGGGCTATAGAC
>JAEYVD010000785.1 GCA_023432075.1 Pseudomonadota bacterium
GCCGAGAGCATTTCGCCCATGTTGTGCGGCTGCAGCTGGTACGACTGCACCGACAGCAGCGAATCGACGAACATGCGGTATCCGCGCGGCGTGGGAACACGGCCGGCGGAGGTATGCGGACTGTGGATCAGTCCCAGCTCTTCCAGGTCCGCCATGACGTTGCGGATGGTGGCCGGAGACAAGTCAAAGACTTTAGATAGCGTCCGCGAGCCGACTGGCTGCCCATCGGCGATGTAGCGTTCTATCAACGCTTTCAGTAAAGCGCGTGCGCGGTCATCCATAGCGGCTATTTTAGGGAATCTTTTCAGGTTGAGGCGATTTTTGTCCCGCAACACAATATACGGCCCCATATAATCGGCTAATTGGCCCATTCTGGGCGCGTTCAGCTTTGCGGTTTCGCCCTTTTCATTCCTACGCAGCCATGCATTTTCCTATAGTCGCCCTGATCGGCAGATACCAGGACACCGGCCTGGACACACCGCTGAGAGCACTTGCGCACGCGCTGACGCAAGCGGGCCGCCATGTGCTGATCGATGCGGACACCGCGCGCAATACCGGGCTGACCGAATACCCCATCGCCACACTCGAGGAAATCGGCAAGTCCGCCTCGCTCACGGTGGTCATGGGCGGCGACGGCACCGTGCTGGGCGCCAGCCGCCATCTCGCGCCCTACGGCATGCCGCTGATCGGCATCAACCACGGGCGCCTGGGCTTCATCACCGACATCGCCCTGCAGGACGCGCACGCCGCGCTTGCCCGGGTGCTCGAAGGCAGCTTCCAGATCGAAGACCGCATGCTGCTCGAAGGCAGCGTGTGGCGCGGCGACCAGAAAATGTATTCGGCGTCGGCCCTGAACGACGTGGTCCTGAACCGCGCCGGCCGCGGCGGCATGATCGAGGTCCGTGTCGAACTGGACGGCGCCTTCATGTACACGCAGCGTGCCGACGGCCTGATCATCGCCACGCCCACCGGCTCCACCGCCTATGCATTGTCGGCCAACGGCCCCATCCTGCACCCGGGCATGAACGCCATGGTGCTGGTGCCAGTGGCGCCGCAAACGCTCTCGAACCGGCCCATCGTCATCCCGGACACCGGCGTGCTCAACATGACGCTCACTGCCATGGGCCGCGTCGAAGTCGGCGCCAGCGTGCACTTCGACATGCAGACCTGGTCCGACCTGCAACCGGGCGACCGCATCGTCGTGCAGCGCGCGCCGTACACCATCCGATTCGTGCATCCCGAAGGCTACAGCTTCTTTTCCACCCTGCGCCGCAAGCTGCACTGGAACCTGATGCCTGAAGCCTCCGACAACGTAGAGTAGTTAGCGCCCCCACATGCTGCGCACCCTGCACATCCGCGACTTCGTCATCGTCGAACAGACCGAAATCCACTTCGGCCCCGGCTTCACTGTCTTTTCGGGAGAAACCGGCGCCGGCAAATCCATCCTGGTCGATGCGCTGGCGCTCACCCTTGGCGAACGCGGCGACGCCAGCATGTTGCGCGAAGGCGCGGCCCGCGCCGACATCACCGCCGTGTTCGACACCCCGGCGGCGCTGCATGCGTGGCTGGCCGAACGCGAAATCGACGCCGACGACGAACTCTCGCTGCGCCGCGTCATCGATGCGCAAGGCCGCAGCCGCGCCTACATCAACGGCACCCCCGCCACCGTGGCGCAACTGCGCGAACTTGGCGACAGCCTGGTCGACATCCACGGCCAGCACGCGCACCAGAGCCTGATGCGTGCCGACGCCCAACGCGAACTGCTGGATGCGCACGGCGGCCATGGCGAGCTTCGCCAGGCGGTTGGCCAGGCATGGAAGCAGTGGCGCGCCCTGGCCCGTCAGCTGGAATCGGCCGAAAAAGACGCCGAGAGCCTGGCCTCCGAACGCGAACGCCTGCAATGGCAGGTCGACGAACTGGACCAGCTGAACCTCGGACCGGACGAATGGGAAGCCCTGCAATCCGAGCACACGCGCCTGTCGCATTCGCAATCGCTGCTGGATGGCGCCTCGCAAATCCTGGAAACGCTGGACGGCGAAGGCGATTCGGCGCATCACCGTTTGACGGCCGCGAACCAGCGCCTGCAGCAGATGCTGCGGCACGATCCGGGTCTCAAGGGCGTCCATGACGAACTGGAATCGGCACGCATCGCCATCAGCGAAGCCGTGTCCGACCTGAACAACTACGTCAGCCGGGTCGACTTGGACCCGAAGCGGCTCGCCGACGTGGAGGCGCGCCTGGGACTGGTGTTCGAGACCGCGCGCAAATTCCGCACCGAGCCCGATGCGCTATGCGCGCTGCGCGAATCGCTGCACTCGGAGCTGGCCGCGCTGCAGGCCGCCGGCGACATCGACGCGCTGCGCGCCCAAGCGGCCGCGGCGCAGGCGCAATACGACACGGTTGCCGCCAAGCTGACGACCGCGCGCCGCAAGGTCGCCAAGGACCTGAGCAAGCAGGTCACCCAGGCCATGCAGACGCTCGCGATGCAGGGCGGCCGCTTTGAGCCGACTCTTGCGCCGTCCGCGCCGTCCGCGCAGGGCAATGAACAAATTGAATTCCTGGTGGCCGGCCACGCCGGCACCACGCCGCGTCCGCTGGCCAAGGTTGCCTCGGGCGGTGAACTGTCGCGCATTTCGCTCGCGCTGTCGGTCATCGCCAGCCGCGCGGCGCGCGTGCCCACGCTGATCTTCGACGAAGTGGACAGCGGCGTGGGCGGCGCGGTGGCCGAATCCGTCGGCAAGCTGCTGCGCGAACTGGGCGAGCGCCATCAGGTGCTGTGCGTCACCCACCTGCCCCAGGTGGCCGCGTGCGCCAATAACCAGTTCCTGGTCAGCAAGGCCGAATCGCGCGGCACCACGCGGTCCAGCATCGAACCGCTGGACGCCCCGGCCCGCGTTGAAGAAATCGCGCGGATGCTGGGCGGCATGAAGCTCACGGCCACCACGCGCGAACACGCGCGCGAAATGCTGGAGGGGTTTGGCCAGACGACGCCTTGAACCTGCTGCCTACCGGCGCCGCTGTCCCCAACATGCAAAAAGCCCCTTCATCCAGAAGGGGCTTTTGCTTTTGGCTAGGCAGCCGGATGGACCGGCCTCACGGCTGCCCGCCCGGGCTTAGCGGCCTTTGAGGCAGCTGCCGCAGATGCCGTACAGCACCATCGCGTGGCTTTCCAGCGCGAAGGCGTTGTCCTTGGCGATCTTCTGCTGGCGCTTTTCGATCTCCGGATCCGAGAACTCCACGACCTTTCCGCAGTTGGTGCAGATCAGGTGGTCGTGGTGATCGCCGTCGTTGAGCTCGAAAACAGCCTTGCCGCTGTCGAATTGGCTGCGCGCCAGGATGCCGGCCTGCTCGAACTGCGTCAGCACGCGGTAGACGGTAGCCAGGCCGATTTCGACGTTTTCGCCGATCAGCGCGCGGTAGACGTCTTCGGCGCTCAGGTGCCGTTCACCCGATTTGCGGAAAATATCAAGAATCTTCAGGCGCGGGAAAGTCGCCTTCAAACCCATGTTTTTCAGTTCGCTTTGGTCGCTCATGGTGTAATCGCTCTCCGTCCGCGTTGGCATGGGCAAGGACTGGGGTCACCGCAAGCCGGCTCGCCGAATTCATGCCGCCTCGCGGAACTATCCTTATGAAACCTTTATGATAACGGTTTTGCTTGCTTCCAAATAATAGGGGCGCGTAGTGTCCATGTTTGCACGTATTCCCTCCCGCTCTCTGAAGACCGGTTTGGCCGTTGCCGCCCTGGCCGTCGCCTTGGCGGGCTGCACCTCGAACAAGTGGGGCTTCCCGTACAAGGCGCCGGTCCAGCAGGGTAACTGGATCACGCAGGAACAGGTTGCGCTGCTCCAGCCCGGCATGACCCGCGAACAAGTCCGCTTCGCGCTCGGCAGCCCCACGCTCACCAGCGTGCTGCACGCCAATCGCTGGGACTACCCGTATTACTTCAAACCCGGCTACGGCAACCCGCAAGAGCGCAAGTTCACGGTCTGGTTCGAAAACGACCGCCTTACACGCTGGGAAGGCGACAAGCAGCCTGACCTGCAGCCCTACCAGATCAACACGCCGAGCGCCGTTGCCGACGAAAAGATCGACCAGCGCCTGGACCGGGACGAAGCCCGCGCCGAGCAAGAGCAGGACGAACAGAAGCGCGACGCCGACGCCCCCGCCAGCCCGCTCAACCAGTACCCGGGCCAGCCCGGCATCGCGCCTGAACCGCTGCGTTAAATCCAAGGACTTTTTTTATGCGTATTGCTATCGCCGGCGCAAACGGCCGCATGGGTCAGATGCTGATCGAGGCCATCCTGAAGACCGACGGCCTGGAACTGGCCGTTGCGCTGGACGTACCGGGCTCGGCCGCGCTGGGCCGCGATGCCGGCGCCACGTTGGGCAAGCAGACCGGGGTGGCCATCACCGACGACCTGGACGCGCTGGCGGGCGCCGATTGCCTCATCGATTTCACCCGTCCGGAAGGCACGCTCAAGCATCTGCAGGCCTGCGTGAAACACGGCGTGAAGGCCGTCATCGGCACCACGGGCTTTGACGACAACGGCCGCGCCGCGATCGAGGTCGCCGCGCAAAAGATCGCCATCGTGTTCGCCCCCAACATGAGCGTGGGCGTCAACGCGACGCTCAAGCTGCTGGACATGGCGGCCCGCATCCTGAACGCCGGCTACGACGTCGAAGTGTTCGAAGCCCATCACCGAAACAAGGTCGATGCGCCTTCGGGCACGGCGCTGAAGATGGGCGAGACCATTGCCTCGGCCTGGGATGTCGCGCTGCCCGACGTTGCCACCTGGAGCCGCCACGGCGACACCGGCGTGCGCAAGCCCGGCACCATCGGCTTTTCGGTGCTGCGCGGCGGCGATATCGTTGGCGATCACACGGTGTCGTTCTGCGGCATCGGCGAACGCATCGAGATCACGCACCGCTCGTCCAGCCGGGCCACCTACGCGGAAGGCGCGCTGCGCGCGGCGCGTTTCCTCGAAGGCAAGAGCAACGGTCTTTACGACATGCAGTCCGTGCTGGGGTTCTAAGTCCCGGCGCCAAAGCAAAGGACCCCACGGGGTCCTTTTTTCATGCCTGCAAGACTGTGCCCGGTCGCACCACGACGGGCTCGGGCTCCAGGTGCACGCCATAGCGATCGGCCACCGCATCCTGCACCGCGCGCGCCAATCCCATGATGTCCGCGGCGGTGGCGCCCCCGCGATTGACGAGCACGAGCGCCTGACGGTCATGCACGCCCGCCGCACCCAGCGCCCTTCCCTTCCAGCCGCACTGATCGATCAGCCAGCCGGCGGCCAGCTTGTAGCGGCCGTCCGCCTGCGCGTACGACACCAGGCCAGGAAAGCGCTGGGCCAACGCGTCTCGCTGCGCGGCGGGCACGATGGGATTCTTGAAAAAACTGCCGGCGTTGCCCGTGACCGCGGGATCGGGCAGCTTGGCGCGCCGGATCTCGCACACCGCTTCGAATACGTCGCGCGCACTGGGCGATGCGCCCGATAGCCGCGGATGGCGTTGCAGATCGGGATATTCCAGGACCGGTCGCCACGGCCGCGGCAAGGCAAAGCGCACGCCCACGATGATCCAGCGCCCGGGCGCGTCATGCTTGAACACGCTATCGCGGTACGAGAACCGGCAATCGGCCGCGCGCATTTCCACAAACCGTGCCTCGCGCACATCCCAGGCCGTCAGGCTGTGAAGGCGTTCCTGCAGCTCGACGCCATAGGCGCCGATGTTCTGCACGGGCGCAGCGCCCACGGTGCCCGGGATCAACGCCAGATTTTCCAGGCCATCCCAGCCCTGCGCAACGCAGGCCGATACGAATCCATGCCAGCTTTCGCCCCCCGCGGCTTCGACGATCCACGCGTCCGGCCGCGATTCCAGCAGACGCACTCCCTGGAAGGACACGCGTGCAACCAATCCGGGCACGCGCTCGGGCAGCACCACGTTGCTGCCGCCGCCCAGCACGAGCAGCGACGACGCCGCTTGCGCAAGGACGGACAAGGCGGGCAGCTGCGCGGGCTCGCGCAGCGCGACGAACGCATCGGCCCGGGATGCCAGCCCCAACGTATTCAGGCCAGTGAGGTCCTGCACGGTCGGAGACAAGGAATCGGGCGCGGATCCCGCGAAGGAATTTGACATGTGTGCTACGGGGTATGCTATAGTTTCTGTCTTCGCTCAGTTTACTTGATTGAGTGCTTGACCCGATTTACAGCGTAAATCGCAGCCAGCCAGACCGGCTCAGGACAAGCTCAAAAAATCGTGCTAGACTGCGCGCCTTCTGATCGATAACCAAGTTGGTCAGAGTGAATAAGAAAAGCGGTTCTGGGCAGTTTACGGAACCAATGCGGGAGTAGCTCAGTTGGTAGAGCGCAACCTTGCCAAGGTTGAGGTCGCGAGTTCGAGACTCGTCTCCCGCTCCAGATTTTGATGTGCAGCGGTTTTTCATATCGCTGCAGATCGTTGAAGCAAGGGCCGAAAGGCCCTTTTTTCATGCCTGAAGAACCGGGCTCGCCAACGCAGGCGGATCGGCTTGATGGATGAAAAAATTAATGTATACTCTCGCCTCGCTGATCGGCCAGCCGCAAGAATTCTCAAGATTCAAACGGACCCTCAGCGATGCGGTCAGTGTGCAAATGCGGGAGTAGCTCAGTTGGTAGAGCGCAACCTTGCCAAGGTTGAGGTCGCGAGTTCGAGACTCGTCTCCCGCTCCAGATTTCGGTCTGCAGTGCAAAGACCCTTAAAAGCATGTACAATCGCTTTCTTTGCTGAACAGCCCTGATACCAATACAGGCTTTCACTAAAAGCAAATTAAGCAGTGGCAAAGCTGTACCGCAAAGCAGTACAGCAAAGTAGTACCCCCGCGGGAGTAGCTCAGTTGGTAGAGCGCAACCTTGCCAAGGTTGAGGTCGCGAGTTCGAGACTCGTCTCCCGCTCCAAATACAAAGAGGAAGCAACGGCACACACCGCGCTTCCTTTTTTCTTGCAAGTGCTGGCGCAATGGCAGAGTGGTTATGCAGCGGATTGCAAATCCGTGTACGTCGGTTCGATTCCGGCTTGCGCCTCCAGCATCTTTCTTCCTTTCCCCTGCATCTCGTTACCCATCTCTACGCCCGGTCAGCCGGATGATTGTTATGGTGACCCCGTTTTCATTTGAACGATGAGTCCATGCACAACATCCTGGTTTCCAAGCCGCGCGCGCCGCGCCGCGCCTCTTTCCTGACGCTCTCCGCCGCCGCGCTGATTTCGCTGGCGCCCCTTGCCGCGGAGGCTGGCGACAAGCACCATCACCACCGCCACAAGGGCGGCGAGTACAAGGAAAAGTACTGGGATGGCGCCTGTAAAGTCGAACGCAAGTGGAAGCGCAACGGCGACTACAGCGAAAAGCGCAAATGCCGCGATGACTATGCTTACGGCTACGCGCCGCAGCCCGTGGCAGTGCCTGTGATGCCCGTTCAGCCTGGCATCGTCATATCGCCCACCATCGTCATCCGCCCTTAAGACCATGGATCAATCGGTAAAGGACGCCCTCGCCCGCTGGCCGAATGTGCCGGCCGTCTACGGATGGCTGTCGCTGGATGCGCGCGGCCGCTGGCGCCTTCATCCGCAAGGTCAGGGCCACGAGGGCGGGCCGGGCGAACCGATCACCAACACGCAGATCCTGGAGTTCATCAGCCGCAACTACGAGCGCGATGATGCGGGCCGCTGGTTTTTCCAGAACGGCCCGCAGCGGGTATTCGTGCGCCTGGACGCGGCGCCCTTTGTGTTGCGGCTTGCCGATGACAACCGCAGCCTCATCACGCACACGGACGCGTCCGTCGACGCGGTCAGCGCGTGGTGGCTGGATGATGAAGGCCAGCTCTACGCATCGACGCCGATGGGCGCCGGCATCGTGCTGGACCGCGATTTGCAGCCGCTGCTGGAGATGATGCGCACGCAAGCCGACGCCCCGCTGCTGGACGCGCTGGCCGAACTGGCGGCTAACCATTCGATGACAGCCGTCTGGCCTGACGTGTACGCGGCTGCGCCGCTGCACGCCATCGCGCAGGCAGACATCGCCGCGCGCCTGGGATTCGACCCCGCCCCGCACGCGCCGGCGGCCTGACGGGTCAGCGCAAACTCAGAACATCCCGTTGCCGTTGGCGGCCTTCTCGGGAATGGGTTGCACGGCGTCCCAATGCTCAACGATCTTGCCGCCTTCCAGGCGAAAGATGTCAATGATGGCGTTGCCGCGCGTGCCCGGCTCGCGCACCGCGTGGACATGCAGGATGACGTAATCGCCGTCCGTGAACACACGTTTGATTTCGCTATGCGAGGCGGGATACTTGTCGCGCAGGAATGCGATGAATTGCCGGAAGCCTTCCGGGCCGTCCGCCGCGTTGGGATTGTGCTGCACATAGCGATCGCCCACGTACTTGAGCGCGGCGTCCGCGTCTTTCTGGTTCAGGCCTTTTTCATAGAACGCCAGCACGGCCGCCTTGTTGGCGGCTTCCTGTTCGGGGGTGGCTTGCGCGGCGCAGGCCAGGACGGAAAACAGCAGTGCCGCAAACGCACGCATGAACACAGGCCGTGACATATCGACTCCGGTAATAAGTGAAAAAGGGCGAGGCCATTCTATGGCCCCGCCCTCGCGCAGGCCACGTCCGGCCCGGTTGACAGTGTGATGCGCGGAGCGCTCAGCGCCGGCCGCTCTTGACCAGGGCGAACTTGCCGTCGCCCAGCAGTGCCAGGACGGCAGCCGCCACGGTCAGGAAGATGGGATATTCCCAGCCGCCGCCCGGGTTGCCGAATCCCCAGCCGTTGCCAAAGTGGACCGTCGACGCTGCGAACAGCTGCACCACGGCAATGGCGGCGACCCAGCGCGGCACCACGCCCAGGATCAGCAGAATGCCGCCCGCCACCTCAAAAAACGTGACGGGATAGGCCAGCCAGCTGGCAAATCCGATCTTCGCGAAAAACTGCGCGGTGCCGGGCAGCGTGAAGACCAGCAGCTTGGTCAGGCCGTGAGCCAGGAACATCACGCCCAGCGCCACGCGCAGGAGCAGAGCCGCATACGGCGCGGTACGGGAATCAATCATTGCAGTCATCCTTGTGCGAAAACGGATCACCCAAAACGGGGCGAACCTTCATGGAGCCGTATTCTTGCGATTCCAAAAACAAAGATAAACATGCAGAATTGCAAATTATTGTTCCTCGATAGGAAACAATCTTGGACACGCATACCGCCATGCAGACCTACGCCAAGGTCGTCGAACTGGGTTCATTCGCGGCGGCCGCCGACAAGATGGGCCAGGCGCGATCCGTGGTCACGCGGCAGATTGCCTATCTGGAGCAGAAGTACGGCGTGCGCCTGCTCAATCGCACCACGCGCAAGCTGAGCATGACCGATGCCGGGCGCGCCTTCTACGAACGGGTTCGGCCCATCCTGGCCGAGGTCGCCGATCTGGAGCTGTCGTTGCAAGCGGAAGGCCAGCGTCCCAGCGGGCGGTTGCGGGTCAGCGCTCCCGTGTCCTTCGGCATCCTGCATCTGGGACCGGCGATTGCCGAATACCTGCAGCGCTATCCCGACGTGGTGATCGACCTGGACCTGAACGACCGCGTGGTGGATCTGGTCGAGGACGGCTACGACGTCGCGGTACGCATCGGCCCGCTGGTGGATTCATCCCTGGTGGCCAGGCCGCTGGCGACGCAGCAGCTGCTGGTCTGCGCCGCGCCCGCTTACCTGCAACGGCACGGCGTCCCCGCCGTGCCTGAAGACCTGAAGCAGCATCGCTGCCTGCACTACGCCTACGCCAGCACGGGCAATGAATGGCATTTCGAGAAAGACGGCGTGACGCATCTGGTACGCGTGAACGCGGCGCTACGGGCCAATAACGGCGATGTGCTGCGCACCGCGGCGCTGGCCGGCCACGGGATCATCCTGCAACCGGAATTCCTGGTGGGAGACGACATTCGCGCCGGACGCCTTACCGCGCTACTGACCGGCTACGCCCACACCCCCATCTCCATGGTCGCCGTCTACCCGCATCGGCGCTTCCTGTCGCCCAAGGTGCGGTCATTCGTCGAACACCTGGAAGCCCGTTTCGGCAGCCCCGCTCCCACGCCGCCGGGACGGCGCGCCATGACCCGCCGCAGCCGTTAGAATCGTACCCATGACCGCCAAATCGCCTCTCGAATACTTTCCCGCTCCGCGCCGTTCCCTCTTTTGCAGCCAGTGCGGCTCGCCGGTAAACCGCCGCGTGCCGGAAGGCGACAACCGCGAGCGCGACATCTGCGATCACTGCGGGG